>DATIPL010000622.1:0-4800 GCA_035471965.1 Gammaproteobacteria bacterium | reverse complement strand
CCCGGCGGCGGCGAGGGTCTGGTGCTCGTCGGCAGCAGCGACGGTGAGGTCGTGGCCTTGTCGGCGGAGACGGGTGAAGAGAGGTGGCGCACCCGCGTGACCAGCGAGGTACTGGCACCGCCCGTCGGCGCCAACGGCGTGGTCGTGACGAGAACCGCCGACGGAAAACTTTTCGGCCTGAGCGTTTCCGACGGGTCGCAGCTCTGGGTGTACGACCGCAGCGTTCCCGTATTGACGCTGCGCGGAACGAGCATGCCGGTGCTGGTATCCGGTGCCGCCGTGTCCGGTTTCGACAGCGGACAGCTGGCCGCCGTATCTTTGGAAAACGGGCAGACGCTCTGGGAAAGCCGCATCGCCACGCCGCGTGGCCGATCGGAACTCGAGCGTCTGGTGGACATCGATGCCGATCCGCTGGTCGCCGACGGCGTGGTCTACGCGGTCACGTTCCAAGGCCGAATTGCGGCACTGGACCTTTTCAGCGGCAACCTCATCTGGCAGCGGGACATGTCCTCCTACGCGGGACTCGGCCTGCACAACGAGATCATCTACGTCACCGACGCGGACAGCTTCGTGTGGGCGCTGGACCGAAGAAACAGTGCCTCCCTGTGGCGGCAGGACAAGCTCAAAGGGCGCCAGCTCACCGCCCCGCTCGGCTTCGAGCGCTATGTGGTGGTCGGGGATTTCGAGGGCTACGTGCACTGGCTGAGTCGGGAAGACGGCCGCATGCTGGCACGGGTACGCGTCGACCGCAGCGGTATCCTCGCGGCTCCAGTGGCATACCGGGACATCGTCTTCATCTACGGCAAGGGCGGCACCCTTACTGCGCTTCAGGTGCAATAGCCGCCCCGGTCGCGCTTGCCTCAGGCCGGGCGAAGCCCTTTCTCCAGATCCCTCAGATGCTGCCCGTGGTCGCAATCGCAGGACGTCCCAACGTCGGAAAATCGACGCTTTTCAATTGCCTCACGCGAAGCCGTGATGCCCTCGTCGCCGACCAGCCTGGAGTGACCCGTGATCGAATCTACGGCGTTGCCCGGGCCGGAGAAAGACAATTCCTGATTGTCGACACGGGTGGCCTGCGCCCGAGCTCCGATGACGTCGATCGGCTGGTTTCGTCCCAGGCGGAACGGGCGGTGGAGGAGTCCGACCTGGTGCTTTTCACCGTCGACGCCCGTGAGGGACTGAGCGTCGACGACGAAAACATTGCCGTCCGGCTCCGCCGAATGGGGAAAAGCGCAGTGGTGGTGGTCAATAAAGTGGATGGCCTGGACGCGGACGCCGCCTGCAGCGAGTTCTACGAGCTGGGGTACGAAACCTTGACGCCGGTTGCGGCGGCTCACCGGCGCGGCATACGCAGCCTGCAGGAGATCATCGAAGCCCGGCTTCCGCAGGAGGTCGAGGCGACCGAGGGTGCAGAAGCGAAAAACGTGCGCGTTTGCATACTCGGGCGCCCCAACGTCGGCAAATCCACCCTGATCAACACCATCGTCGGCGATGAGCGTCTGGTTGCCCACGACGCGCCCGGCACCACCCGGGACAGCGTCGAAGTGCCTTTTTCCCGGGGTGGCCGCGACTACGTGCTCATCGACACTGCCGGCGTTCGCCGCCGTGCCCGAGTCACGAATTCAGTGGAGAAGTTCAGCGCCTTGAAGTCGCTGCGCGCGCTTTCTTCCTGTAACGTGGCGGTGCTGGTCGTGGATGCCAGCGACGGCGTGTTTGACCAGGACCTGCATCTGCTCGGGGCTGCCCTGGATGCCGGCCGATCGACGGTCATAGCGGTGAATAAATCGGACACGCTGAGCGCAGAGCGGCGGAAGACGGTAAAAGCGGCCTTGAGGCGGACCTTTGGCTTCGTTGACTACATCCCCGTAGTGTTCATCTCGGCGCTCGAAGGCACCGGCACCGGACGCCTGCTCACGACCGTGGAAAGAATCTGGCGGGGACGGAAAAAGAAACTCTCCACTCCCGTGCTGACCCGGCTGTTGAGCGAGGCGACGCAACGTAATCCGCCGCCTGCCCCGCGTGGCCGCCGCATCAAGCTGCGCTATGCCCACGCCGGTGGCAGCGATCCGCCGCGCATTATCGTCCACGGAAATCAGGCGGAGAGCGTGCCGGAAAATTACCGCCGCTACCTGACGCGGGTGTTTCGCGAAGCCCTGGGCTACCCGGGCACGCCGCTCGAGGTCGAGTTCCGCCGAGGGCAAAATCCCTACGAGGGAAAAAGGAACCCGCCGAGCCCGCGGCAAAAGCGAAGACGGAAGCGAATGATCCGGCATTCAAGGAAGTGACGGATCGGGGGTTCGTTCAAGCACGCATGCCGGTGCACGTCAATGAACCATGAGGGAGCACCGTTGGGCGCGAGCTTTCCACACCGTCTGTTGGCAGCGGTGTGATTGGAACCCCTCGATTCAGGTAATCGCTCGCCGGCGGCCCCGGTTTCAGCCTGACGTCAACGGTAACGCCTTGGCGGGCTATTTGAGCTGTTCGTGCAAAAGACTGAGGATGCGATCCGCGGTATCGCTTTTCTCCGGCTCCCCTTCCCGGTTCAAAACCATGACTTCGGTGGTGTTGTCACCATCACGGCCCCCCGCCACGCTGATGAGATACTCGTCCCTGCTGGTATCCCTGTTTTCATCCCCCCAGAACTTGAGCTTGGAGAAAAAACCCTTCTTCGACTCACCGCTGATATCGAGGTCCGGGTCCACGTAACGGACGAAATAAAGGCCGCGCGACCGGTCCCGATCTTCGACGGTGAACCCCACTCGATCCAGCGCCAACCCGGTGCGACGCCAGGCGCGGGAGAAGTTTTCCTCCAGCGACAGGGCCCTTCCACCGTTCTCGTCCCGCACCAGCCTTGCCCGATCGCGCCTATCCGGCGTCTGCATGACGACTTGGGTGGCCCGTTCCTGGTCCATGCCGAAAGCGATCAGCATACGGTGCAGCATCTCCGCCTCGAGCTCGGGATCCGCGGGACGCGGCTGCCAGACCTTGGGGGTCTCGTTCTCCAGTGGCAAGGGTCGCGTCCTGTTCTCGGGCAGGACCTCCTCGGCACCGCGATGGGAAATGAAGACTTCCGTCGTTCCGGGTTCCGTGCCGCGTTCAAGGCGGGTCCTGAACTTGTCCCGGGTGGCGGCGCCGTAAAGGGCGTTGGAAAGCCTCATGAAAGAAAAAAGCCCGCCCTTGAACCGATCCCTCTGCTCCGCCCAGTCGGTCTCCATAATGCCGATGCTGGGGTCTTCCATCTGGATCAGGAACCCCTGCTCCAGCCAGAAATCCCGGATCCGGGGCCACACCTGGGCCGGCGTTGCGTTGATCACGAGCCAGCGCTCGTCGCCGCTGCGCTCGATGCGAACATTGTCCAGCTGCGGGAGAACCGTGTTCTCAATCGAGGCGGTGCGGCTTCCCCCTGTCGCGTACTCGGAGTAAGTGGTGCTGCCAGCGGACGGATTCTCCGGCACGGGATAGCTGTCGCCGACGTTGGCGCTGCTCAGATCGGGTGGCAGCTCCAGAGGCGGCACGCTCTTGCTGGATTTGTACTTGGGCTCATTGCTGGGCAGAACCCGGTCCAACTCGTCCTCGAGCGTACCGCTGCAGCCAGCGGTGATCGCAAGCCCGGTTGAAATCAGCCCCGCGACGAAGAAAGAACGAAAAAGCAGGCAGCGGCTCATGCGGCCAGGGCCTCCGAGGCGGTCTGCATGGCGAGGCGCACCTGATCATGAAAATTCTCCGACAACGGCGTCAGCGGCAGGCGGATGCCGGGGCCCGTGAGCCCGAGCTGGGATACCGCCCACTTGGCGGGAATCGGGTTCGACTCGAGAAAAAGGGCCTTGTGAAGCGGCTGAAGGCTGTCGTCGATACGCTTCGCCCCGTCGGCGTCTCCGTCCAGAGCGCGCGTGCACATGTCGTGCATCTGCGCCGGGGCGACGTTGGCGGTCACCGAAATGACGCCCCGGGCGCCGGAAAGAATGGCCTTCAGCGCAAGCCAGTCCTCGCCGCTGTAAACCTCGAAGTCGGGGCCACAGCGTTCCACCAGCGTCTTGATGCGATCCAGATCGCCCGTGGCCTCCTTGATGCCGACGATATTGGGAATTGCAGCCAGCCTCGCGACCGTATCCGGAAGCATGTCGCAGGCGGTGCGCCCGGGAACGTTGTATAGGATTTGAGGAACATCCACCGCCTCGGCGATGGCCTTGTAATGACGGTAGAGGCCTTCCTGGGTGGGCTTATTGTAATAAGGCGTCACCAGAAGGCAGGCATCCACGCCCGCCGCCTTCGCACCCGAGGTCAAACTGATGGCCTCCGAGGTCGAGTTGGCGCCGGTTCCGCCGATAACCGGAATGCGTCCGTTTGCCAGCTCTACGATACGCGCAATGACCCGAGTATGTTCGGCGTGGTCGAGGGTCGCCGCTTCGCCGGTAGTGCCGACAGCGATGATGGCGTCAGTTTGATTCTCAACGTGGAACTCCACCAGCCGGGCGAGACCCTCGTCGTCAATTGCGCCGTCCGCCTGCATCGGAGTCACCATCGCTACCATACTGCCTTGAAACATTTGCCTGCCCCCGGATCTGGTGTGTTGAGAGTATGCGAAAGCGGCCGGGAAATCGCTGCTCGGCAGGCCGATTGGGTAGATCCCCACTCTTCCGGCCGGCGCACCGAGCGCGCTGAGCGCGATTTCCGAGAAGGACCTCGTCCCGCGCGACGCTATAGCTTAAATTTAGGGCTGTTCAGTAATCGATCAATGCTACTTGCGCCTAAGTGCGTTGGCAACACGAGCGCCGGGATCGGCCGCGCCGCGCCGATCCA
>DATIPL010000621.1:0-1765 GCA_035471965.1 Gammaproteobacteria bacterium | reverse complement strand
GCGATGTTCAAGACCTTCATCAAGATCCTCGCCCAGCGATCGGGCATGATGGCCACGTTCATGGCAAAGTGGTCTCCGGACTGGCCCGGGCAGAGCGGTCACGTGCATATGTCGTTGCGAGACGGCAATGGAGATTCCGTCTTTCATGACGATTCCAGGCCCGCCAATATCAGCGACCGAATGCGCCACTTCGTCGGCGGGCAGCAGAAGCTCATGCCGGAGCTTCTTTCAATGATCGCGCCGACCATCAATTCGTTCACCCGGCTCATCCCGGGATTCTGGGCGCCCACGGAGGCGAGCTATGGAATCGACAACCGCACCTGCGCGCTGAGGGCGATCTCCGGCAGTCAGAAGTCCCAGAGGGTCGAGTACCGGATCGGCGCCGCGGATTCCAATCCTTACGTCATCCTCGCGGCGGCGCTGGCATCCGGCATGTGGGGCATCGAGAACGAAGTGGAGCCGGAAGGGCCGGTAGAGGGAAACGCCTACGAGCAGAAGTTTCCAAAACGCATGCAGCTTCCTGGGACGCTGTGGGAGGCGGCGCAAAGGTTGAAGAAGTGTGACGCGGCCAGAGACTGGTTCGGTGACGCCTTTGTCGACCACTATGCGGCCACGAGGGAATGGGAGGAGCGCGAGTTCAGGAAGCACATCACCGACTGGGAGCTCGAACGCTACTTCGAGATCATCTGAGCGACTGCTTTCTGGTTGTATCCGTTGCAAAGCGAATCCGGATTCGGCGATCTGACCGCCGTCGTCACCGGCGCGGGTGGGGGCATGGGGCTCAACGTGGCCAGGGATCTGCTGGACGAAGGCGCGCGAGTGTTCATGGCCGATTTGAAGCCGAATCCGGACGGCTTCGACGAACACGTGGAGCGCGCGGCTTTTCATCAGGGCGACGTCACCGACGACGATTTCGTTCTCGATCTCATGCAGGAGGCGTTCAATACCACCGGGCGCCTGGATTTGCTCGTCAATGCCGCGGGAGTACTCTGGTTCACCCGCGACGGCTCCCTGGCCGATATCGATTTGAAAGTATGGGACCAGGTGCTGGACATCAACCTGAAGTCCGTGGTTCATACGGTGCGGCATGCGGTACCGCTGATGAAGAAAAGCGGCGGCGGCGCCATGGTCCATGTCTCCTCCACCCAGTGCCTGCGCGGGGACCGGCGGCCTCAGGACGCCTATCAGGCATCCAAGGCCGCGGTGATTGCCCTGTCCAGGTCGATTGCAATTCAGTTTGCGGCCGACGGAATCCGCTCCAACGTGCTGGTTCCCGGGCCGACCGAGTCGCCGATGCAGACGCGATGGAGGAGCGACCCAAAGCTGAAGAAGAAGACCGCGGCAGCCGTACCGCTCGGCCGGGTCGGCACCACCCAGAACATGTCGGACGCGATCCTGTTTCTGCTGTCCAATCGGGCGAGCTACATCACCGGCACTGAGCTGGTGGTGGACGGCGGCCTGCTGGCGCTGCCTTGACCCGCGTGCTCCCGCCGGCTGGATTTGTTCCGCCGTCTCGGAGAATCTACGCACATTCTCCGCTGAATTGCCCGATACCGCCTTGAAATCGTCAGGAGCAACCCGTGACCCGTTCGTTGAAATGCATCACCCCTGTTGACGGAAGCGTTTACGTTGAGCGTCCCCTGGCCAGCCTGGACGAAACTGTTGCCGCCCTCTCCCGGGCCCGGGCCGCCCAGCAGGAGTGGCGGCACGTCAGCGTCGGCGATCGCCAGAGCCTGCTCAACCGGGCGGTGGATGCCTTCATTGC
>DATIPL010000620.1:0-7236 GCA_035471965.1 Gammaproteobacteria bacterium | reverse complement strand
GCAGCACTCGCCGGAGGACATTCCACGGCTGCTCGAAGGTCTGGACCGCGGCCTGGATATGGTCATCGGGGCGCGGGGCCGGGAGTCACAGGCCAATTTCGGCAGGGCAACCGCAAATTCCATATACAACCGGCTCGCAGGCTGGATGGTCGGGCGCAATATCCCGGATCTCACCTCGGGTTTCCGCGCCGCCGAC
This sequence comes from Gammaproteobacteria bacterium, assembly GCA_035471965.1. GTDB lineage: Bacteria > Pseudomonadota > Gammaproteobacteria > HK1 > HK1 > CAMYJH01. The sequence continues at coordinate 7,040 of DATIPL010000620.1, read as the reverse complement.
ACGGGCAAGTTCAAGGAGTTCCTGTATCTCTTACCCAATGGATTTTCCTATCCAACGACGATAACAATGGCTTTTTTCCGCGCCGGCTACAGCGTCGACTACGTTCCCATCAGCGCCGCCAGGCGCGTCACCTCGAGCCACATCAGCCCGCTCCGAGACGGTGTCCGCTTTCTGTTGATAATTTTTCGGGTGGGCACCCTTTACTCACCGCTGAAGATCTTCTTTCCCCTGAGCGTGGCCTTTTTTCTCATGGGGACCACCTACTACGTCTACACTTATGCTGTCTTGAACCGATTCACCAATATGGGCGCCGTGTTATTCATCACTTCCCTGCTCATCTTTCTGATAGGTCTGGTCTCCGAGCAGGTGACGAATCTCTTGTACAGCCGGCGGGATGACTGAGCGACGACCGGCCTCCTCGTCGTTCCGGGTTGGGAGCGTTGCACCTGATTTTCCCGGCCAGAACGCGCCGCGCCCTCCGTCGCATCGATCAGAATGCGGGAAAATCTGATGCCCGAACACGGCAGGGATGGCGAGGATCGATTCCTGGTATTCGGCCAGCCGCAAATCAATCAGGATGAAATCGATGAGGTGGTCGATTCGCTGCGCAAGGCCTGGCTGGGAACAGGGCCCAAGGTTTCTCGCTTCGAAGCCGAGTTTGCCCGTTACAAGGGCACCGACAGCGCCCACGTGGCCGCCGTAAACTCGTGCACCGCGGCGCTGCATATCAGCATGCTGGCGGCCGGCATCAAGCCGGGAGACGAAGTCGTCACGACTCCCATGACTTTTTGCGCCACGGTCAACGCGATCGCCCATGCCGGAGCAACGCCGGTGCTCGCGGACATCGATCCGGTGAGCATGAATATCGACCCCGCTCAGATAGAGCGGCGCATCACTCCTCGCACCCGCGGTATCGTCCCGGTGCACTTTGCCGGCCTGCCCTGCGACATGGGGTCGATCATGGCTGTCGCCGATGCGCGCGGGCTGAAGGTCATCGAGGACTGCGCCCACGCCATAGAGACCGAGCTTGATGGAGAAAAAGCCGGAACCTTCGGCGACTTCGGCTGCTTCAGCTTTTATGCCACAAAGAACGTGACCACCGGCGAGGGCGGGATGATCCTCGCCAGAGAGACCGCCGACATCGAACGCGCCAAGATCCTCGCCCTCCACGGCATGACCAAAGACGCGTGGAAGCGTTTCAGTGACGCCGGACATGTCCACTACTTTGTCGTCGAGTGTGGCTTCAAGTACAACATGATGGATCTACAGGCAGCCATCGGCATCCACCAGCTCGCGCGGGTGGAAGCATCCTGGAACCGGCGCCGTGAAATCTGGGAGCGTTATCAGGAAGCGTTCGCGGATCTACCCGTTACCCGTCCGGCGGCGCCGAAAACCGGCAGCCGCCATGGCTACCATCTATATACGCTTCAGATCGACCGGAAGAGAGCCGGAATCACCCGGGATGCGTTTCTCGACGCCATGATCGAGCGCCGCATCGGCGTCGGCGTCCATTACCTGAGCATCGCGCAGCATCCCTATTATCAGCAGCGGTACGGCTGGCGCCCCGAGGATTACCCGAATGCCTTGAGGATTGGCCAGGAAACGGTGAGTGTTCCCTTGTCTCCGAAGCTTTCGGACGAAGACGTGGAGCGGGTGACACGAAACGTTCGCAGTATTCTACGGCCCGGCGAAGGGAGTTGATCGTTGAAGGAGGCGGCATGACGGGGAGCACGCCTGCACGGCCCGAGGCGCGCCATCGGCGAGCCGCGAGCTCTTGAGTCCCGATCTGCGTGCCGGGCTGCTGCCGGGCGCCCGACTCGTCCTGGATACCGCCAACAGCCTTCTCGCGCCCGTGGATGCGCTGTTTGCTCCTCGCGCGGACGGCGTCGACGAAGGCGGGCGCTGTGTTTTCGTCCTCGGCGCCCCCCGAAGCGGCACCACTCTCGTTTATCAGATCATTACTCAGCAGTTCGACGTCGCTTACTTGACCGGCGTCATGAACTACCTTTACGGAATGCCGAATTTGTGGGCCCGCGTGTCAAAACACCGAGTCGGTCGCCCACCGCCGATATTCGAATCACGCTATGGAAAGACCCCCGGCGTCTTCGCACCGGCCGAGCCCGCCAACTTCTGGTTCCGATGGTTTCCGCGAGACGGCATCGACGGCAATTACCTCGCGGCGGAAGCACTGAGCGGGGACAAGCTGATCCAGTTGCGCAACGCGCTCAACTGCATGATCCGGATTCACCAAAAGCCGATGGCGTTCAAGAATGTCTATCTGGATATGGTCATTCCGATACTGGCCAAAGCATTGCCGCGGGCGTGTTTCGTCTTCCTCAGACGCGACATGCTGTGGAACTGTCATTCCCTGGTGCTGGCCCGCCGGAGACAGGGACTGGAGAATCGCTGGTGGTCGGTGCGGCCGCCGGGGTACCGCAAGCTCCTCGCAGAGCCGCTGTGGAAGCAGGCGGCGCAACAGGTACTGCGCACCCGCGAAATCATCGAGCGGGATCTGCGCGATTCGGCGGAGGGGCGGTTTCTGGAGGTCGAGTATGAAGCGCTGTGCGACGATCCCCGCTCGGTGCTTGCGCGGCTCAAGGACTGGCTCGAGCCCCGGGGTTTCGTCGCTTTCCCCGATATTCGACTGCCGCGGCGCTTTCCACGCAGGTCCGAATGGACGCTCGAACAGGACCAGCATGCCGTCCGTGACTATCTGGAACGATCGTGGCGAAGGATGAAGAGCTGATTCCCGAAGCCGGAAGATCGGCTTCCTGGTGGCGATGGGTTCGTATTTCGATCGGTTACGCGGCGTTCGTCGCCGCGGTCGTCTACGGTCTGAAGAACGCCCCTGCGGCAGCGTGGCGGATCGATCCGGGCTGGCTTGCGCTGGCGGCGATCGCGATGGGGGCCTCGATCTTTTTTCAGGTCGTGCAGGCGGTGATTTTTCTGAGATGCCACGACGTCTCCGGCGAGTGGTTTGCAGCGTTTCTGTTTACGCTTCGGAAAACGGTGCTGAACGTTCTGTTGCCGGCGCGGTCGGGAACGCTGCTGGTATTGCAGACGCTGACAAGGCGCTGTCCCGTGAAGTGGTATCAGTACGTACACTTCAGTCTGGTCGCGAGCATCGCGTCTCTGGGCGTCAGCATGCTGGCGGCAGGCTTCGTCTGGCTGGGTTGGCGCCAGGGGCTGGTGCTGTCAATTGCGGGCGTCGTCGCCACGATGGGAGTCGCCCGCTACGCCAGGCTGCGCTATCTGGACCGTATGGTCGGGCTGCTCCTCGTGGCCACGGGCATGTACCTTTCCTTTCTGATGGGGTTCTGGTGCCTGATCAACGGGCTTGGCTGGAACCTGAACCTGGGTCAGGCTGCCGTCTTCGCCATCCTGATGAACCTGCTGGCGCTGGTCAGCATCACTCCCGGAAACCTCGGCGTTCGCGAAGCCATGCTCGGTGCCGCCGCGCCCATGCTCTCGGTGCCGGTTTCAGTCGGCATCCTGGTGGGGGCGTGCGTCTACGTGCTTCGCCTGCTGGTGGGCGCCGCGCTGCTGCTGGCCTTCGAGTGGACGGAAGCGCGCCGAACGGCGCTAGCCTCGACGCAGGACTGACGGCTCCTTCTTCCCGCCGCCAAGGCGCAGCAGCCCGACCGCGAGTCCGCCTATCCGGCTGACCGCAACGGTGCAGGTGCGATGCTGGCGTGTGGTCCCTCCCCATTTCTCCTTGAACCGCACGAGTCCCTCCTGGGACGGAGGGGACGACATCATGTCGAAAAGATCGGCGCCGACGCCTTTGGCCCAGAGGATAGCGTTCTCGAAAAGAGCGTCCGACGGCCGCGCCATCTGAAATCGTGGGTCGCTCGCGCCGTGCAGATAGAATGCCGTGGCGCCACTGCATGCGGCGACGAGAAAGCCGGCCAGCTCGCCTCCCGCGTAGGCGCCGGTGCATCGCAGCCTGTCGCTGGACAGAGAGAGCTCGAGGAGGGCGCGAAAGTAGGCCCGGCTGTACCGGCGACGTCCGCGGTGGCGATCGATGGTGCCGCGGTAAAGCCGGTAGCAGCGCTCCGCGTCACCGCGCGCATCGACGCAGGGCCGCAGCTCGAGGTCCGAGCGCTGGAACTTTCTCAGGTTTCTGCGCAGGGGAGGCGGCAACCGATCGGCGGACCAGCCCGCCAGGTCGACGATAGCGGTTTCCGGAGCCGAGACGGAGCGTTGGGTCGAAAGCAACGGCCTGCTGAAACCCGAAATGGGCACCCGGATGGCGTCGATTCGGCGTCCGTATGAAAGACAATCGAGATTTTCGGCGATGCTCGCGGGAGCGGAAAGCGTTCCGATTCCGCCTCCGGCGGGAAATCCCAGATACCCCATCCGGAACGGCCCCAAAGGGAATACCGGCAGTGCGCAGCCGGCTCGCGCTTGCGCGTCCCACAAGTAAAGGCTGACGCAGCGGAACCCTCGGCACAACACGCTCTGCCAGGCTGGGCTGTGGAAGAGATCACCCCGTTCGTCACAGGTGCTCTGCCACTCGGGCGGGGGCGTCAAATCGCAGTGGATTCCGCTGACGACGGTCACGCGGGCGTCTTCCCGATTCGATTCAGGAAATCGCCGGCGATCGCCTCCACCTCGAATTGACGTCGAAGCGTATCGAGCCCCTCACCGAGGGAGCCCGTCGGTAGCGTAACCGCCGACTCGATGGCCGCGGCATAGGCGGCAACGCTGGTCGCCTTCGACAGTATTCCCGCGGCGCCGTCGTTCAGCAGCCGCGGCAGATCGCCGACGGGCGTGGCGATGACGGGTCTGCGCGCCTGGAGCGCATCGGAAAATACTACGGGAATGCTCTCGATGCGGGAAGGTATGCATATGAAGTCCGCCCAGGAAAAAAGCGCCGCGGCTTCGTTCGGGTCCAGATAGCCCTCGAGCATCAGCGGGCGACCTTTTGATTCGAGCGCCTCACAGGCGGTGCGAATGTCCGCATCCAGCGGTCCACCGCCGGCAACACGCACCGCCTCGATCCGGGCCCACGCCCGCTCGGGCAGTCGATCGAGCGCGGCGAGCAGCAGGTCGGTGCCCTTGTTCCGATGCCAGCGTCCCAGATAGGCCAGACGGTAAGGCGGCCCGCGCCGTCGGCGCGGGTTTCCGCTGACGGGGAAACGCCGCGCGCTGGCGAGGAAATGACAGCTCATGTCACTTATTCTGCGCACGTCTTCAGCCAGCTTGTAGCCGTCGGCAAAACGATGCGCCGCACCGCGCAGAACCCTGCGCAGGATCGAGCGAACCAGAGGCACCCTACCCAGCGTCCAGATGTCGCTGCCCAGCGCCCAGACGCTGTAGGGCGTGCCGTTACGGCGAGCGCAGCGGCTTGCCCAGTAGCCCGACGGCAGCGCCCAGAGGGCAAGCACGTGGTCCGCGGGCCTGTGATTGAGAGCGGCTTCGAGCGCCCGGCCGCCGTTTTTCAGGGTCTGAAGAATTGCCGGCCAGTGGGCCGGACTCCGAGGACGCAGCAGCGAAAGCGGCTGCACCGGCGCACGGTAACGGAACACCCTGACATCGCCGCTGCGGGCGCGTCCGGTGTCTGCCCCGGGTGCAACCACGGCGACTTCAACGCGCCGTGAGAGCGCTGCGGCGAAATCCGATACGAACCCTCCCGCCGCCTCGCTGCCGAGAACGGACTCGGGAAAGGACGTGGTCACCAGAACGACCCGAGCGATCACGACTTTCTCAGCAGGCAGCGAAAGCCCAGTGACATGAAATCCCCCTCACCCGACCGGACCGCGAACAACGCGCCCACCAGATTGGAAACCACGACCACCAGTGGGGCGAACACTCCGACCAGGGCCAGCGGGCTCCCGCCCTCGATCCAGCGCATCACCGCGCGCGTGAACGCCAGATTCACGAGCAAGGCGGCACTTTCCGCCGGCGATCCCACGGCTTCCAGGCGTTCCAGCCGAAACCCGTTCCGCTCCGCCAGCCTGGCGAGACCGTGCGGCGTCCAGCGCTGGAAATCCAGGGGCGCATCGTGAATCGGATAGAGGAACGGCACCTGAACGATCAGTCGGCCCTCCGGACGCAGCACCCGGCGCACTTCGCCAATGCAGCGGTCCGGCTCCGGCAGGTGCTCGAGCACGTCCAACAGCAGCGCGCAGTGTGCGGATCCGGATGCGAACGGCAATTTCTGAGCGTCACCGAAGACGTCCGGGCGCGACCCGTACCATTCGGTCGCGGTCTGATAGTAATCGAGTCCAATGTAATGACAGTCGCCGGGAGCGATTCCTCTCGGCCTCTGTTGCGCGCATCCGATATCCACCACGACTCCCGACATCCATTGTCCGAGCGTGGCGAGCTTGCGTTCCTCGAGTCGAAAGATCAGCCACTGCGGGTGAAGGAAGGTGCGACGAAACGGCGCGAGCAGCTTGCGAAGCCTGTTTTCCGCATTTGCCCTCATGACGAGCTAACGAATCCTGCGAAAGCCGTTGACGGTCCGCGGGAAGCCGCCGAGTTCGCGCTTTGCCGAGGGTACGGTCGTCTCCCGGTGGCGTAATCCGCAGGACGTCTTATCCGTCGAGCCCGGCATTTGCGGACCGCGCTCCAGTTGAGCCGGGCAATCTGAACTTATCGATCTCGTTCCTCAGGGCGGTGAGATCCCGAATGTAAATTTGCCGCCAATCCATTTCGCGCTCGATGTCATCGGCGATCCGCTCCGCCTCGTCGATGGCTCCGAGCTTGATGAGCAGAAGCGCTTTTTGCGCCCGAAATCTCGGGTGGTTGGACATGGTTGCGATCGCGCTGTCAACGTATGCAAGCGCTTTATCGATCTCGCCCCTGGCCGCAAACAGCTTGGCCGCGGAGAGTTCCAGCAGCCCGGTTCGTCTATTGAACGGGGGCAGCCGATCGAGAACGAGCAGGTGCCAGTCGAGCAGCCGCTCGATGAGCGGCAGACAGTTTTCCAGTCCGTTCACGGCACAGTTCTGCGCGGTCCAGAGCGCATACACGGTCTCGATGTGGGTGCCGTCGAGCTTGAGTCGCCTGGAAGTTTCCTCTTTCAGTTCCCG
>DATIPL010000619.1:0-8227 GCA_035471965.1 Gammaproteobacteria bacterium | reverse complement strand
CGCGACGCTCGATCGCTCCTGCGCGTGCTTGGTGAGTCCCGATTACGGAGCGAACGCCGTGGGCGGCCCACCCGCGCTGGCGGTGGTGGTGGCGGCCGGAGATTCGTCCTCGAGAGGCTCGAGCTTGGGCACGGTCACGCTGACGCCCACGTCGACGGAATCGAAATCCAGGTCCGGGTTGTACTGGCGCAGCAGCCAGATGGGGATCTCGAATGTGCGGCGGGCCAGCACCCAGAGAGATTCGCCCCGGCGCACGACGTGGGTCTCGGTGCCGGCAATCCTGAAGCGCTGGAAGAAGGCCTCCTGCAGCCCCCGATGGTAGGCGAGGCGACGGTGCTCGAACTCGCTGGCGCTCACCTTCGAGAAGTCGAGGTTCAGGCGCTGGCCGATGACCACCGGCCGGCCGTAGCGCATGCCGTTCAGGCGCCGCAGATCCCAGGCGCGCACTTCCAGCCATTCGGCGTAATGCCCGAGGGTCTCCGCCGCCTGCACCTCGATGGTCTCGTCGTCCGCGACCGAGTAGTCGCTGGGATCGGCGGACAGATCCGGTTGCGCGCTCACCGGCTGGGCAGGCGCAATCTGCTCGGCTTCTTCTGCTGTCACCGGCTCCGCCTGCTCGACTTTCGCGATGAGGCTCTCGGTGACGTGGTGCTCCGGCGCGGCGTCCTCTACCGCCTCGCCGCGCGCTTCGTCGCTCACCGGCGCGCCGTAGGCGATGAGAGATCTGTCCGAAGCTTCGTCCTCGGTTGCCGTGGCCGCTTCGCCGGTCTCCGCCTCTTCGGAGCTGGCAACCTCAAGGGCCGCCGCGGCTGCCGGCGCTTCGGGTACTTCAGCAGCGGGCGCTTCGATTTGGGCGATCTGCTCGGCACTTTCCGCCGATTCCGATTCGACCTGTGCCGCGGGTTCCGACTGCTCGTTTAAGGCGACCTGTACCGGTGCTGACTTTTCGGGCTCGACGGCTTCCGTCGATTCCGGTACCTCAGCGGCGGGCGATTCGATTTGGGCGATGTGCTCGGCACTCTGCGCCGATTCGGAACCCTCCGGCGCCGCGGGCTCTGACTGCTCGTTCGAGGCGACCCTCAAGGGCTCTGACTTCTCCGGCTCGACGATGAGCACCTGGCCGACGTGGATGCGGTCTCCGTCGCCTAAGTCGTTCAGCGCAACCAGCATCTCTGCGTCGATGCCAAGGCGCTGCGCAATCAGCCATACGCTGTCCCCGCGGCGCACCGTGTATTTGCCGTCCTCGGCCACCCGCAAAGGCTTAGCCGCGACGTCTTCGGGCAGCGGCAGGGCGAGAACCTGTCCGGCCCGGATCCGATGACGGTTCTTGAGATTGTTGAGGGCCACCAGATCGTCGACATCGACCTCGAAATGCCTGGCGATGCCGTCCAGCGTGTTGCCCCGGCGCACCTTGTAGTAGCGATCCCGAAGCTGTTTGCCGTAGCGCTCGTCCCCGTCGATCTGCGTCAGCGCCGCGAGCATCTCCTCGCGCGGCTTCGAAGCCGGGATGCGCAGCTCGAATCCACGCGGCACGTACTTGGCGCCGCGCCAGATCGAGGGCTGCAGCGCGGGGTTGAGCTCGCGAAGCTCGCTCCCATCGATGCCGAGCACGTGCTCGAGGGTATCGGCGCGGACGTAGTCCGGCACACGCACGAGCTGTGTCGGCGGCGCCGAGTGCCGCTCGATGTCGTCGAAATATTTCTCCGCGTTGAAGTGAATCTCGACCGCGGCGAGAAACGCCACGTAGAAGTTCCGCGAGGCGAAGCCGAAACGGCGGCTGTTGTACTCGCGAACGATGCGCGTGATGTCCTTGGTGCCGAGCTTGCGCGCGGCGCGGCGCATGCCCGCCGTGCCGTGGTTGTAGGCGGTGATCGCGAGCGGCCAGGTGCCCGTTGCCGCGTAGTTGTGAGCGAGCAGCTTGGCCGCCGCCACCGTCGACAGGTACGGGTCCATGCGCTCGTCGACGCTGCGGTCGATGCGCATGAAACGCCGTCCGGTGGAACGCGTGAACTGCCACATGCCGGCGGCGCCGACCCGGGAGCGGGCCTTCGGGTTGAACGACGACTCCACGTGAGGCAGCGCCACGAGCTCCGCCGGCAGGTCCCTGTCGGAGAGGATCTCCCGGATGTGGGCCTCCCAGATGCCTGATCGGGCGAGCCCCGCCTCGAACTTGTCCGCCTGACCGAGCTGAAAGCGAAGGCGCCGCTTGGCGGCCCTGAGGGTCCGGTTGCTCACGTCCTCCGGCCACAGTGCGAGCACGCGCGCTTCCTCGTCGCTGAGTCCGCTCCGCTTGCCCTGGGCAAGGGTGTCGAGGATCGCCTGGTAGCGCCGCTTGGCGGCCTTGATCCGCCGGCTTTTGGTGCGGCGTCCTGCATCGGCGGGAAAGCGCAGCGTCTCGTACACGACGCTCAAGTCGCGGCTGTCGTGAATGAAGCCGCTGCGGGTATCGACTTCCGTGTACACCCGGATCCAGAACTGGATATCCGGCTCGAGCGCAGAGGGGCGCGGGAAGCTGCCCGCGGGCTCGGCCCCTGCGAGCGCGCTGATGAGCAGCGTGACAATGGCGGCAACTGTTCGGCGCATGTTAGACACCCGTGTGTGGACCCATTTCTTTCCTCCCCGGCGTGTCCGCCGGCGACCCTCTCGAGAAAGTGCTCTCGAGCCCCTGTAACTATTGACCGGAATACGACCACGCCAAAGTCACGCGCCGGGCGCAGTCGCGAATGCGCCCGGTCGCCGGAGCGTCGCACATTCGCAGGTCGAATGAAAAGAATAGCCCGTCCGGGCAGCTCAGGTGAGCGAGCAGGTGGGCAGAATGACCATGCCGGAAAAGACGACGCACTGATATTCGTCTGTTTGCACCCAACGGCCGTCTGCGCTCCCGGTTGACTCCAGGCTGCGACGCGCGGCGCTTCGGTGGGGACACGGCCGGGAAGGCGCCGGAGCGCCGAGCCGCCCTGAGATCAAGCGCAGCGTCTCAAGCGCATATTCAGGGTCGAAACGGAGACCTGCCGCCGGCTTTCAGGCGGGAGGGTCACGGTCATGGCCAGGATCGAAGACCGGGGTTCATGCGAGTTTGCGCGTGCAGTGAGCCACTCTCCAAGTTCCCGATTGGACACCCGGTAGTGAGCTCCGGAACGCGTCTTCATCATCGGAAAACTGCATCATTAAACACAACAGCGGCGTTGCGACCGTCGGCAGAACCCCGAGACTCGGCAGCCAGCCGGGAATCGGGATCCCCGCCGGCTTCGGTGGGGCTCGCGCAAACAGCCTGCGGGGACTCTTTCGCTGGCGCACTCCCCCTGGCCCCTGCGAGGGCAGACGATCTCCGAATCGCCCACGGGCCTGTTATTGTATGGTTTCGCTGGAACCCATGAATCGTTCGCACCCCGAGGTTCGCATGTTGGAACCGCATGTCACGCTGTTCCGGCGTAGTGTCCGTGACTGTATGGAGACGGACTTGCCCGTGACCGCCGCGGACACCTCGTGTCGCGAGGTGGCGCGCCTGCTGCGCGATTACGCGGTGCCCGCAGTCGCCGTGCGCGATGAAAACGGCCGACTGACAAGCCTCATCACCGAGGGCGATATCGCCCGCGAGGCGGTATTCTCAGCGCGGCCGACCTTACCCGTATCCGAGTTCTTCGATCGAGAGCCACTGATCATCAGGGGCGACGACCCCCTCTTTCACGCCGTCGCAGCCATGCGCCGCCGCGGCGTTGAATATGCCATCGTCGTGGATGGCAACGACGAGCTTATGGGGCTGCTGCGCCTCTCCACTGCGCTCGCCGGCGCCATGCCGAACCTGCTCGGTCTCTGCGATCGACTCACCCACGAGGAGACTGAAGAGGGCCTGAGGCAGGTGAAGGCGGCCCAGGTCGAACTGGCCGAGACCCTGTTCGCAAGCCGAACTCCGGCGACCGAGATCCAGGCGCTCATCTCCGTCATCAACAGCGATCTCCACCGGCGGATCCTGGAGCGTGCCGCTCGTGACCTGGAGGCAGAGGGCTGGGGACCGCCGCCGGTCCCGTTCGACGTGATCGTGATGGGCTCCGGTGGCCGCGGCGAAAGCTTCCTGTTCCCGGACCAGGACAACGGTTTCGTTTTCGGCGCCCACGCGCCCACCCGTCGTACCGCTGTCGACGCCTACTTCGTCGAGCTGGCTGAACGCATGACGCGCGCGCTGGACAGCGTCGGCTTTCCGCTGTGCCGCGGCCACGTCATGGCGACCAATCCTTTGTGGCGCAAGTCCCTCGACGAGTGGTCTGCGCAGGTGGATCTGTGGCTGCGGAGGCCGCACGGCCCGATGCTGCGACTGGCCGATATATTCTTCGACTTTCGGCCGGTGTACGGATCGGGAAAGCTGGCCGAGAACTTACGCGCCTACGTGACCCGGCGCGTTCCTCGCCACCGGGGATTCCTGCAGGCGATGCAGGCGGAGCAGGAATCGCACGGCGTGGCGCTCAGTCCCTTCGGCCGGCTCCAGCCCGACAGGCAATCCGGGCATGATGAGGGTCGACTGAACCTGAAATACCATGCGCTCCTTCCCCTGGTGGAAGCGGTAAGGCTCCTCGCCCTCGAGCGCGGGGTGAAGGAAACATCCACCGTGGCGCGCCTCGAAGCGCTCCGCGGGCTCGGTTTCGTCGACACTAACGAGCACGATGATCTTTCCCGGGCGTTTTCCCGACTGGTGAATATAGTGCTACGGCAGCAGATTTCAGACTTCCGGGCCGGGCGAGGCGTGGACGCCCACGTGCCGTTGGAGGCACTTACTGACCGCGAGCGCCGAGAGCTCATCATCCACCTCAAAGCGATTCGGCGCCTCAAGGAGCGTGTCGGAGCCGAGTTCTCGGCCGAGCTTGCCTAGCCAGGAGTTTGCACGCTGAGTCGGAGCACGCGTCGCTTCGGCGCCGTATCCGCCGCCCGGGTTACGCGGACGCAGCCTTTTCCGCGGCGTCCACCGACGGCAGGACGAAGGTCACGGTCGTCCCGCGTCCGAGTTCGCTCTCCACCCAGATTCGACCACCGTGATGGCGGACGATGCGCTCGCATATGGTGAGCCCGAGGCCCGAGCCGCCGGGCTTCTCCTGGGGGTCGCCCCCCGCTTGATAGAACTTGTCGAAAACGTGCGGCACGTTGTCAGGTGGGATACCGCGACCGTTGTCGATAACGGCAACGTACAGACCGTCCTCGTGTGCCGTCAGTCGCACGACAATTTTGCCCTCGTTCGGCTTGCAGAACTTGGCGGCATTCGACAGCAGGTTGATGATGACCTGGGTGATTCGATCAGCGTCGACTATGCCTATCGCCGGTGCATTCGGATGCTCGGTCACGAGCTCGATGCCACGCTGCTCGAAGAGGTGGCTGACGGCCGAGACGGCTGCATCGAGCACGGGGCGCAGGTCGGCCCGCTCCCGGTTCCATTCCATGCGGCCCGACTCGATCTTGGTGAGGTCGAGCACGTCATTCACGAGCCGGCTGAGACGCTCGGTCTCCTTGGCGACGACGCCGAGGAATTCCTGGCGCTGCGTCGAATCCACATCGGGATTGTCCCTGAGGATTTCGGTGAACGCACGGATGGATGTAAGCGGCGTGCGCAGCTCGTGGCTCACCATCGACACGAAGTCATCCTTCATCTGGTCCAGCTCCTTGAGCCGCTCGTTGGCGGCGCGAAGCTCTTCAGTAGCCCGCTCGAGCTCACGGGACTTCTGCTCCAAGCGGTGGCTGTATTCACGCACCTGCGAGGTCTCATCGAGAATTTCCATGACTTCTTCGATGCCCGGGGCTTCCCCCTGCATCACGGTCGAGACCATCACTCGTGCCGAGGACGCGCCGATGGCTCCGGCCAGTAGCCGCTCCGCGTACGCCACCAGGCCGGGGTCCGCACGCCGCAACTCGTCGAGCGACTCCCCGTGGCGTTGAGCGTGGGCGGCAAAGTCGGCGTCCGCGCGCCTCTCGCCGACGAATCGCGCCACCAGTCGCTTGAGTTCCGACACCGTTGCGGTACCGCGCCAGAACAAGGCTTCCTGGGTCGCATGCTCGCTGCGAAAGACGTCGACGAACAGGTTCGACTGGACACGCTCGACGACCGACTGACGGGATAGAAGCGACCCGCCGACCAGCAGCGCCACGTTCACGAGCATGCTCCAGAGGACCGAGTGCGTGATGAGGTCGAGCCCCTGGAGGCCGAACAGCGCATAGGGTTTCAGGAGTTCGATGCCGAAAGGCCCCTGCTCGACAAAGCTGATCGGGATCCAGCCGGAACGGGCGAAAGCCGGCAGGAGCAGAGAGTATGCCCAGACGAGAAATCCTCCGCTCAGGCCCGCGACAGCGCCGACCCGGGTGGCGCCTTTCCAGTAGATGCCGAGCAGAATCGCCGGCGCAAACTGGGCCGCGGCGCAGAAGGAAACGAGCCCGATAGTGACCAGGGCATAGGATTCTCCAATCAGTCTGAAGTAGGAGTATCCGAGCAGAAGAACGAGAACGATGGTGCCTCGCCGGATGCCGAGGAGCAGTCCGGTAAGATCTTTGCGCCCCGAGAGCCCCAGAACCGGGATGCGGAGCAGCGCCGGCATCATGAGGTCGTTGCACACCATGGTCGAAAGCGCAATGGTGGCCACGATCAGCATTCCGGTGGCCGCAGAAAGTCCGCCGATGAACACAAACAGAGTCAATGCGCTCTGCCGCTCCGCCATCGGCAGAGTGAGCACGAAGGTGTCCGGGTCCACCACGCCCGCCGGGAAGTGCAGCACGCCACCAAACGCCAGCGGCAGCACGAACAGGTTGATGATGAGGAGGTACAGTGGAAACAGCCACACCGCCTTTCTCACGTGGGACTCGTTCACGTTCTCCACCACCGCCACCTGAAACTGGCGCGGCAGGAAGATGATGGCGAGCATCGAAAGAAAGGTCAGGGTGAGCCAGTTTGCCGGGTCGGTGCCCTCGAGCGTCATCATCGCCGCAAGCCTGGGATTGCCTGCCGCCCGGGTGAAGATGTCGCCGAGCCCATCGTATACGCCGAACGTCACGAATGCGCCTACCGTGACGAAGGCGGTGAGCTTCACCATCGACTCCACCGCAATCGCGGCCACCATCCCCTCGTGGCGCTCAGTGGCATCGATGTGGCGGGTACCGAAGAGAATCGTGAATGCAGCCATGAGGAGCGCCACATAGAGCGCGGTGTCTTGCCACAGGGCCTCGACCGAACGGCCCGGCATCACCAGATCGGGATAGTGCTTGACCACGAGGTAGCTGGTCGACACCGCTTTGAGCTGAAGCGAGATGTAGGGAAGAATTCCGATGACCGCGATGAAGGTCACGAGTCCTCCGAGCAGGGCGCTCTTGCCGTAGCGCGAGGCGATGAAGTCCGCGATTGAGGTGATGCGGTGAGCCTTGCTGATACGGATGATCTTGCGCAGCACGAGCCACCATCCGGCCGCCATCAACGTCGGGCCAAGATAAATGGGCAGAAAGCCTACGCCGGTGGTTACCGCGCGCCCCACGCTTCCATAAAAAGTCCACGCGGTGCAGTAAACCGCGATGGACAGAGTGTAAATGTACGGGTTTGCTATGACGCTTCGGCCCGCGTCTGCGCGCTTGTCGCCGTAATAGGCGATGCCGAACAGCGTGCCCAGATAGCCTGCGGCGACGGTCAGGATCACCCAGTCAGAGAGCACGTCAGTCTTCCAGCTTCCGCTCGCGCGGGGTCCGTGGCGACCCTATGGCGCCTCGCCACTCGATAATGAGCGCCACGAGGCCGACGAAGAGTCCCCAGCTCAGGTAAAGATACAAGTAGAGCAACGGGATCCCGAATACGCTCGCGTCGGCGCTGATCAGGAACAACACCGGGTAAGTCCACGCGATGATTCCCGCGAGCAGAAGCGCGATGAGACGCTCCCCGGTCCGCGAGTCGACCGTAACGGGCGGCGGCGAAGCGTCACGTGCATGGGCGCCGGCGGAGGATGGCTCGCCGCGGTACGATTCTGACATTCAAGGCCCCTCGATCAGCTGAGTCTGCATGCGGCGCACTTCAACGACCTGCTCGGACGCGTCTAATGCGTCCCCGAGAGTTTTGATACCGCGGCTCGCCAGGAGGTCGAGAAACCGGACGAAGATTTCCGCGGTCGCCAGGGAGTCGCCGAGCGCGGTGTGCCGGCCCGTGATCTCGACGCCCAGGCGCATCGCGATGGCGTGCAGGGTGTGATCGCTCACATGATCGTGGAGGGACACG
>DATIPL010000618.1:0-4771 GCA_035471965.1 Gammaproteobacteria bacterium | reverse complement strand
CTGCCACGGCCATTTTCGGGCGACCAACGAGGATAACGACACTCCTTTTTTGCGCGACGTGTACATCTCGCCCACCGATGGGCAGCCCTGGAGCGAAATTTATCAGGAGGTGACCGCCTCTGAGCCAGAAGAGGAGATCGGTCTGCATGATATTCATCGCCATATCATGCTGGACAAGCTCAGTAGCAGCCGATGCAACGTCTGTCACACACGGCCGGTTCCGGGATTCTACCCCGTGAGCCTCAACTCATCCTCGACGACGGATCTCGAGCCGATCTCCTGCGTGGGATGCCACGGGCGTTATGAGGACATGGGTAACGACGGCATTTCTGCAGGGCTCGGCGCGGGACTGCGCCAGCACCACACGAACGCAGGAATAACGGAATGCAAGACCTGTCACGAGGATGCGGACCCGGCGAACTACACCCCGGTGGGGGAGAACGTTCCGCCCCCCTTCTATTTCACGCCGGACGCCGAATTCCCGAACAAGCCGACGAATGCCTGCAACTCGAACGGTGAGGAGGATTATGCCGGAGGCTGGCAGGGGCTGGACAACGACGGCGATGGCATCTACGACGTTTTCGACCCCGACTGCCGCCCATTGGCGAGAAGGATCGAGGTCTGTCACGTCTGGCAGCGTGGAGACAGGGCGGGGCAGACGAGGAACATTACGGTGAGCCGAAGGGCCGTGCGCGCACACTTGAGGCACGGCGACACGCTCGGCCCATGCCGCGAGACCCTCACGCAGCATTGATCGGGTGGGCGCCCGAGGCGGGAAGCCGCGCGCCGGGTCACCGTCGGGGACGTGAGCCCTGGCCGCAGGTGAGCCGCCGCCGGACGGTTGACCGAATGCAAGAGCAATCGGGTCTCCGGGCCCCTGGACTTCGGTCCGGGGGCCTTTTTCTTTGATGCAGCCAGCGGGCGCAGAGCGTAGCCGCCCGGGACAGGCTCCGCGGGAGCCGCCGGATCACGGTCAAGTACGGGACTTGCGCAGTTGCGCACTACCCGGTCCGTTCTCCAGCGGATGCCGAAGCCAGCGCCACACGATGACGGCGGCCAGGGCGCCCGCCGCCGACGCCGACAGCCAGGTGACCTGCGGGCCGACGCTTTCCCAGGCGTAGCCGCTCAGCAGACTTCCGGCAGCGCCGCCGGCGCCAAAGCTCAGGCTGCTGTAGAGCGCCTGCCCGCGGCCCTGATGGCGGGAAACGAAAAAGCGGTGGATCAGCTGGATAGCCACGGCATGATAGACGCCGAAGGTGGCCGCGTGCAGAAGCTGCGACCCGAGCACCACCAGCAACACGTCGGCGAAAAAAGCCAGCAACACCCAGCGAACGGCGGTGGCGACGAAGCTGACGAGGAACAGGCTCCGCAGGCCGAATCGCGGCGCCAGCCGGGGCATGACCAGGAACAGGGCGACCTCCGCCAGCACCCCGAGGGACCACAGGGCGCCGATGAGCTGGCGCGAGTGCCCGACGTCCTCCATCTGAATGGTGAAGAAGACGTAGTAGGGACCATGACTCGCCTGCATCAGAAAACAGGCGGCGAGCAGCGCGGCCACCGGAGGCCTCTTGAGCACCGTCCACAAAGAAGCCGATTGGCCATCGTCACGGGTACGCGCGTCGGATTCCTGGACGCTCAGCGTGGCGCAGGCAATGGCAGCCATCAGGACCAGCACAATCCACGGCAGGCTGGAGAGATCCAGCAGGTCCAGCAGTCCGCCGACGATGAACACGGTAACGATGAAGCCCACCGATCCCCAGAGCCGGATGCGGGTGTAAAGCACGCTGTGCTCCCCCAGGTGATTGAGCGTGAGCGCCTCGAACTGGGGCAGAGTGGCGTTCCAGAAGAAGCTGAAGGCGG
Organism: Gammaproteobacteria bacterium; assembly: GCA_035471965.1. GTDB lineage: Bacteria > Pseudomonadota > Gammaproteobacteria > HK1 > HK1 > CAMYJH01. The sequence continues at coordinate 2,911 of DATIPL010000618.1, read as the reverse complement.
CGATAGCGAACGCGATCCACCAGAAGCCGTCGTCCAGCAGCACCGCGCCGAATGTGACGGCCGAGGCCACGGCGGCCGCACGGACGATCCCGATTCGGCGGCCCCGCCGATCGCCGAGCCAACCCCAGACGTTGGGCGCGACGATCTTGGTCGCCATCATCACCGCGAACAGCGCGCCCACCTCGGCCGGACGAAAGCCGATGGATCGGAGATACAGCGACCAGTAAGGCAGCAGCGCTCCGAGAGTGGCGAAGAAAAAGAAATAAAAAGAAGAAAGCCGCCAGTAGGGAAGACCCGGGCGGAGTGCAGCGTCCCGTTGCAAGCGACCGGGTCGAATTCGCGGCGCGTTACTCGCCCGGAGCCCGCGGCGGGATGACCGGAGTCTCGGAGCGCACGTCGAGATTCTGCGCCCTGTGGCGAAGCAGGTGATCCATCAGCACCAGTGCGAGCATGGCCTCGGCGATGGGGGTAGCGCGAATCCCGACGCAAGGGTCATGGCGGCCGGTAGTGACGACCTCCACCGGCTCGCCCCGAACGTTAATGCTGCGACCCGGAAGCCTGAGACTCGAGGTCGGTTTCAGCGCCATGCGCGCAACAATGTCTTGCCCCGAAGAGATCCCGCCGAGGATGCCGCCGGCGTTGTTGCTCAAGAATCCGTCGGGCGTGATCTCGTCGCGGTGCGCCGTGCCTTTCTGCTGCACGCTGGCGAATCCCGCACCGATTTCCACCCCCTTGACGGCGTTGATGCTCATCAACGCCTTGGCAATCTCGGCATCCAGCTTGTCGAACACCGGCTCGCCGAGTCCGGGGGGCACCCCGGCGGCGGTGACCGCCACCAGAGCGCCGACGGAGTCTCCCTCTTTTCTCAGCGCGTCCATGAAGGCTTCGAGCTCGGCGACCTTACCGGCATCGGGAAAGAAAAACGGGTTCTGGTCCACTGCGTCCCAGTCGAAGCGCTCTGCCCGGATTGGTCCCAGCTGCTCCAGGTAACCGCGAATGAGTATGCCGGCGTGCTGGCGCAGATACTTTTTGGCCACGGCCGCCGCGGCCACCCGGGCAGCGGTTTCCCGCGCCGATGCACGACCGCCACCGCGATAATCACGGTGCCCGTACTTCTGCTGGTAGCTGTAGTCGGCGTGGGCGGGCCGGAAGACGTCCTTGATGCGGGAATAGTCCTTGGGCTTCTGATCCACGTTTTCGATCAGCAGAAGAATGGGCGTGCCGGTGGTTCTTCCTTCGAATACGCCCGAGAGGATCCGCACCTGATCCGTTTCACGGCGCTGGGTGGTGTGGCGGGACCGGCCCGGCCTGCGCCGGTCCAGGTCGCCCTGAATGTCCGGCTCCGCAAGCTCGAGACCGGGAGGGCACCCGTCGATCACGCAGCCGAGCGCCGGCCCGTGGCTTTCACCAAAGGTGGTGACGCAAAACAATCTGCCGAAACTGCTCCCGGACATGGCGCGCCATTCTAGCGTGGATATTGAGACGAAGGCAGCGAGGTCCCCATTCCTACTCCGCTTCCAGTTCCAATCTGGTCAGCGCAAACACGTTGTCTCCACCACGGGTCATTTCCAGCCACAGGAAAGGGAGCCCGGGATAGCGCGCTTCCAGCGCTTTCCTCGCTTCACCGACTTCAACGACGAGCAACCCGTTGGCGCTCAGGAAACGGGGCGCATCACGGATGATCGTGGTAATGACGTCGAGGCCTTCGGAGCCGGCTACGAGGCCGCTCTCGGGTTCGTGCCGGTATTCTTCCGGCAGGCGCTCGAAAGATCTTTTCGGCACATACGGCGGATTGGACACGATGAGATCGTATCTTGCGCTGAGCTGATCGAATGCGTCCGACTGAACCAGCTTTATGCGCCTATCCAGCCCGTGGGCCTCGACGTTCCTACGCGCCACTTCCAGTGCCGCCGGGGACACGTCCGAGGCATCGACCCGGGCGCCCGGAAATGCGACGGCGAGGGCAACGGCGATACAGCCGCTGCCCGTGCCGAGATCCAGAATTCGCGAGACACCGGCCGGGTCCACGAAGGGCTCGAAGGCGCGCTCGATCCATTCGGCAATGGGCGATCGCGGCACCAGCACGTGCTCGTTCAGGTGAAACTTGAGACCGGCGAACCATGCCTCACCGGTGAGATAGGCTGCCGGCTTTCGGCTGGCGATCCGTCTTTCTATGATCGCCGCGACTGCTTCCCTCTGTTTGCGGCTGAGATCGAGCTCGGGCAGCGCCTCGGGCGACTGTGGATTCAGACCCAGCGCGTGAAGCACCAGCCAGCGGGCCTCGTCCACGGCATTGTCGGTACCGTGGCCGAAATAAAGGCCATGCTCTGAAAAGCGACGCGCGCCCCAGCGGATGAAATCTTCGGCCGAGCTGAGGTCATCGATCGCCCTGGCCAAGATTTCCTCCGGCGGCCTGATCGACGTCATTCACGAGAATTCCTACCGACTGCCCGCGTTCGGGAAATGGTGCGGGACGAGGCCCGGATTGATCAAGAAGCGAATTTCTTCAGTTCCGGTCCGTATCCGGGGATCTGACCGTGATCGACCGGGTCGATCTGATCCGGCTCCAGGAACCGCCTGGCATAGTCCAGGTACACCTTCTCGCGGACGAACACGTCGAACAAGTCGGGATCGATGTGATTCTTCATCTTCATGCGGCCAAGAATTCTCAGTGCCTCCGAGAGCTTCATCGCTTTCTTGTAGGGCCTGTCTCCCGCGGTCAGCGCTTCGAATACGTCCGCGATCCCCATGGCCCGCGCCTGTATCGACATTTCCTCACGCTTGAGACCGCGCGGGTAACCCTTGCCGTCCATGCGCTCGTGATGCCCGCGCGCGAACTCCGGAACGCGGTTCAGATACTTCGGGTACGGGAGAGATTACAGCATTTTTATCGTAGCGACGATGTGATTGT
>DATIPL010000617.1:0-1753 GCA_035471965.1 Gammaproteobacteria bacterium | reverse complement strand
TCGACGAGTTCCGGCGCGCCGCGCATCAGGTCGGCGGCCTCTTCCGGGTTGGTCTTCAAAAGGACCTTGTAGCGCATCTCGTTCTAGGCGCAATCCTCGAGCGGGATCGTCGGCCGCGGCGAGTCGAGCACGAACGGCTCCCTGCCGACGCGCCGAGCGGCGTCGCCTTTGACATCTGCCCGCCGGTGTTGGAATAGACCTCGGTGTCGAGGACGAGCGCATTGACGTTTCTGCCGCTCGCCAGCACGTGGTCCAGGCCGCCCGAACCGATGGCGGATAGGAAGCATTAGCGGCCCGATGTGCGCTGAGGACCCAGAAGTCGGCGGCAGTCCGACCCAAAGCGTCGTTTTGATCCGGCTTGTCGGATCACCGCGGACAACCGAGCGCCGATTTTGCTTGCGTCGATTTCTTTTTCTGGCATGGTGAGTGGTGCGGACGGGGCAAAGACGGAGCATAAGAAGCCGTCGTGACTGTCGGCGACCGAATATTGGCCTGCTGCCAATGCCGCATCGGCTCTCACGGAATTACCCCTTCGCCTCGGAAGATAAGAATCGATAATACGAGGAGGATGATCATGACTAAAATTCTCACCATAGCGCTGTTGAGCCTGTGCGGCAGCACGGTTTACGCAGCCAACTGTGTCGGGCTGCCCAGTGGTGCAGCGTTGAAAAACTCACTCAATGAGGCCTCGTCTCCGGACATCGGTGGACTGTTCAACGGATCCAGAATGTGGGCTGCAGTCGTCAATCGCGACGGCGAGATCTGTGCTTTCTCGACATCCACCGACGACAAGAGTCAGGTCTGGCCCGGCAGCGAGGCGATCGCCAAGGCAAAGGCATACACGGCGAACGCTTTCAGTCTCGATGCATTGGCCCTCTCGACGGCGAATTTGTACACCTTCACGCAGCCCGGCCATTCGCTCTGGAGCCTCGGCTTGTCGAACCTGTTCGACGCAGATGCGCTCGGCGCCAGCAGCGGTAAAGCGGGAACCCAGCGGGTCGAGGGCGGACTCATCTTTTTCGGTGGCGGAGTGCCGATTTACCGGGACGGCAAAATTATCGGTGGACTCGGCGTGAGCGGCGATACGTCCTGTGCCGATCACGAAGTCGCGAAGGCCGTGCGCAATCTGCTGAGCTTGAATCCCCCGGGCGGGCCCCTGGTCGACGATATCTCGTATTCGTCAGCGGACGGAGCCAACGTTTTCACTCATCCGCTCTGCCTGAATACGAAGAGGAACGGCGTCTTCATCGGCGAGGAAGCGCCTGCCGTCGGCTACTGAAACGTTTTCGGCCACTAATCGCTGTGCGGAAGACCTGTCGCGGCCTGCTCTCGAACGGCTGGATAGGGGAGTTCCGTCGATGCTGGCGGAGAGCGTAAATGGCTCTCATTCCGTAAGCGGCGTCAACGGGTCCGCGCTTACGTCCTGTTTTTCCCTGCTGCTGCGACGGCAGCGTTGCGACCGCGGACGCATCGGGCGCGGCGGCAGCTTTCCAAAGCCTTCTAAGTTACAAATCGCGTTTCGCATGTGACGTGATTCGGCTGGCCGTGGTCGGCTCCGGGTCCACATCGCCGTATCCGGAAAATTCGGGGGAAAACAGGATGGCGAAGAATCTCGAGGAAGCGATCCAGGAGGCCGGCAGCCCGGTCATGCTGCTCTGGGAATCGAAAACACCGCCGGCAGTCGTGCCGCGCGTGGTGCAGGAATTCACGAACTGGCGCGACGAGCAGATGGCCTCGCGCCGCACCGCGGTGC
>DATIPL010000616.1:0-1516 GCA_035471965.1 Gammaproteobacteria bacterium | reverse complement strand
CCAGATCGGCGCGGAAAACAATCTGCACGTCCGCGGTGCCGCGCTGCGGACCGTGCAGGAACAACGCCACGTCAGGGTCGGGCACGGGGCGCGGAGCCGTCTGACAGAGGAGGTCCACGTAAGCCGGCAAGAGGACTGGTGCGTCGGGAGAAGGGGCGAGCAATCTTCCCAGTTCTTCCGGATCGTCGGGCAGCGAGCCGTCCATTGCGGCGATTCCGAAATCGACAGACGTGCCGTTGTTGCCCGGCTCCTTCAGCCAATTCCATGTCCGGGCCATGGCATTGCCGTAGATCGGATCGAGCGGCTTGGCATCGTCGAGCTTGTCATCCGGTTTGACGTCAGCTTTGCGGATCAACACCACGGCATAGGTCTGGTCCATATCGCCCAGCCGGTTCAACCGCCCGAAACGTTGCCGCAGGGCGTCGAGCGACGCGCATTCCGTAATCAGCGCGTCGAAACTGAAGTCTGCTCCGACCTCAAGACATTGTGTGGTGACAAGCACAATCGGTCTTTCCGGCTGCTTCTGCGAGCCGGCTTTGAGAACTGGCGACCACTGCTCAACAAGGCGATCTCTGTCTATCGGACGCATCCTGCCGGTCATCAGCTCGACATCGGCATCCAGCTTGGGTTTGTCGCCCGCCTTCACGGTTCGGAGACATTCCGCGATCTTCGACGCTCGGGCTACGCGGTTGACCATCACGGTAATTCGGCGGTGACCGTTGCTCACCGCCTTGGTTGTCAGTTCCACAACCTTGTTGATCAACTGGCTGTCATCGTCCCTGGCATCTTTCGTCTCAACCAACTCCGCAGGCTTGCCCGCGTTATTACGGCGCTCAAGAAGCGGATGGCCGAGTGCAACTTCGCGTTCCTCAGTGCTTGGGAAGATGTTCGTAACGTCCTTCGGGAGTGTGGCGGACAGGATCGTAAACCTCAGCGGCGAAACGATCGGTTCACCTTCACACCACGGTTTACCCGAATAACGCGCCACGGCTCGGGCGGTCTGCATGAAGGGGACAGCACAATGGGCCTCGTCCAGCAGTATCAGGGAATCGCAGGCTGTCAACGCCGCTTCGATCGGGGCGCTTTGCGGCCCGCAACCGTAGCTGCGGAAAAGCAGACGCGAACCTAGCTGATCCACCGTTCCGGTAACGACGCAGGGCTGCGCCGGGCTGAGCCGCCAGCGTTCGTCCTTGACTGTGCCACCGCGCAGACGCGATACGATAAGCGGGGTATCGCCGCCGGCCAGGGCGCGCAGCCGGTCAGCCACCTGCTTTAGGACGCCGTCCTGCGCTTCGCCAAGCTTTTCGGCGAGCTTTCGTGCCCGATCGTACGCCTCATCAACGACAATCCGTCGATCCACAACGAAGAATACCCGCCGGCGCGCCGGATGTTCCGACTCAAGACGCCCGTCATGCTCGCCGAGCGCGAGTAGAAAAACCGCGACGTCGATGCACGCTGTCTTGCCGCTGGCGGTCGGCAGATCGATTCCCTCCGGCCAGCCCGTCTCGATCACGCG
>DATIPL010000615.1:0-4920 GCA_035471965.1 Gammaproteobacteria bacterium | reverse complement strand
GTCAATGGAGAAGTACCCGAGAGCCTCAAGGATAAGCGACTGCTTGCTCTGGATATGGGCGCGCTCATCGCCGGCGCAAAATACCGCGGCGAGTTCGAGGAGCGGATGAAAGCGGTGCTCAACGACCTGGCCAAACAGCAGGGTCAAATCATTCTGTTCGTCGACGAGCTGCACACGATGGTCGGCGCAGGCAAGGCAGAAGGCGCCATGGACGCGGGAAACATGCTCAAGCCCGCGCTTGCCCGCGGCGAGCTGCACTGCGTGGGCGCCACCACTCTGGACGAATATCGCAAGTACGTGGAAAAGGACGCGGCGCTGGAGCGGCGCTTTCAGAAAGTGCTGGTAGACGAGCCCAGCGTCGAAGACACCATCGCCATCCTGCGCGGCCTGAAAGAGCGCTACGAGGTTCACCACGGTGTGGATATCACCGATCCGGCAATCGTCTCCGCGGCCACCCTCTCCCATCGCTACATTTCCGACCGCAAGCTTCCGGACAAGGCTATCGACCTGGTGGACGAAGCCGCCAGCCGCATTCGCATGGAGATCGATTCCAAGCCCGAGGCCATGGATCGGCTCGACCGCCGGCTGATACAGCTCAAGATCGAGCGCGAAGCGCTGAAAAAGGAAACCGACAAGGCGTCCAAGGAGCGTCTCAAGAAGCTTCAGAGCGAGATCTCCACTGCCGAGAAGGAGTATTCCGACCTGGAAGAGGTGTGGAAGGCGGAAAAAGCCGCGGTTCACGGAACCCAGCACATCAAGGAAGAGATTGAGCGGGCGCGCATCGAGCTCGAGACGGCGAGCCGCGCGGGCGATCTGACGCGCATGTCCGAGCTCCAGTACGGGCGCATCCCCGAGCTCGAGAAGCAGCTCGCCGCGGCGGGCAAGGCCGAGCTCAATCAGATGAAGTTGCTCCGGGTGTCGGTCACCGAGGAGGAAATCGCCGAGGTGGTATCGAAGTGGACCGGCATTCCGGTGTCGAAAATGCTCGAGAGTGAGCGCGACAAGCTCCTGCGGATGGAAGATGCGCTGCATCGCCGCGTGGTGGGTCAGGACGAGGCGGTGACGGCCATCGCCAACGCCATTCGCCGCTCCCGCGCGGGACTCTCCGATGCCCGCCGACCGAACGGTTCATTTCTCTTCCTGGGTCCCACCGGCGTCGGCAAGACCGAGCTCACCAAGGCGCTCGCCGAGTTTCTGTTCGATACCGAGGAGGCCATGGTGCGCCTCGACATGTCGGAGTTCATGGAAAAGCACTCCGTGGCCCGTCTCATCGGCGCCCCCCCCGGCTACGTCGGTTTCGAGGAAGGCGGCTATCTCACCGAGGCGGTGCGGCGCAAGCCCTACTCGGTGCTGCTGCTGGACGAAGTGGAGAAAGCTCATCCGGACGTCTTCAATATTCTCCTGCAGGTGCTCGAGGACGGTCGCCTGACGGACGGTCACGGCCGCACGGTGGATTTTCGCAACACGGTCATTGTCATGACCTCGAACCTCGGTTCCGAAGTCATCCAGGATCTCGCGGGCGAGGAAAACTACGAAAACATGAAGAACGCCGTAATGGAGATTGTCGGCCGTCATTTCCGACCCGAGTTCATCAACCGCGTGGACGAGGTGGTCGTATTCCACCCCCTGGCCAGGGAGCAGATTCGCGCCATCGCTTCGATACAGGTGGCTGGGCTGCGCTCCCGGCTCGCAGGGCAGAATTTCGGTCTGCAGATTTCGGACGCCGCTCTGGATCTGCTTGGCGAAGCGGGCTTCGACCCGGTCTACGGGGCGAGGCCGCTGAAACGCGCCATCCAGCAGCAGCTGGAAAATCCGCTGGCCCAGGCCATCCTCGCCGGCAAGTTCGTTCCCGGCGACCGCATTGCCGTGGAGGTCAAGGAGGGTCGACTGAGCTTCGACAAATCCCGCGCCGAAGCGGCCTGAAGTCACTCCTTGCGCGCTGTTTTGAGCGCGGCATCACAAAACCCGGCCCCCGGCCGGGTTTTTTGTGGAAATTCATAAAGATACGCCGTTTTGGTTGGTCAAGTCCCGGGTTAACGACTACTATTGATTGAGTTCTGGACGAGCTCGCAAAGGAGCGCCCCGTCGATGGCCGTATCTACCGCCAACGTTCCCCTGACCGGCTTGGCCCGCAAGCTGGTGACGGATGGATTATTGGAGCAGAAAGTGGCCCAGGAGGCGTGGCTGCAATCGTCGCGGGAAAAAATTCCGTTCGTGACCCACGTCGTGCGCAAGGGCCTGATCGAGGGCCACGTGGTGGCGCAGATCGCCGCCGACGAGTTCGGCGTGCCCCTGATCGACCTCAACGCCGTCGAGATCGACCCGGACGTGACCAAGCTGGTGCAGGAGAAGCTGATTCGCGATAACCACGCCCTGCCCCTCTACAAGCGCGGCACCCGACTGTACGTGGCGGTCTCCGATCCCACCAACCTGCAGGCCCTGGACGAGATGAAATTCGCCTCCGGCACCCAGGCGGAGCCGGTGATCGTCGAGGACGACAAGCTGGTGCGCGTCATCGACAAGGCGCTCGAAGCGGTCGATACCTCCATGAACATGGGCGATGGGGAGGATTTTGAAGATCTGGAGGGACTCGAGGTCGCCGAGGAAGGAGTGGATGACGATCCCGGCAATCTGGACGTCGATGACGCCCCGGTGGTCAAGTTCGTCAACAAGCTGCTGCTCGACTGCATGAAGAAGGGCGCCTCCGATATACACATCGAGCCTTACGAGAAGTTTTGCCGTGTGCGCCTGCGCATCGACGGCGTGCTGCAGGAAGTGGCCAAACCGCCGCTTGCGCTCGCCAACAAGATCACCGCCCGGGTCAAAGTCATGTCGCGCCTCGATGTTTCGGAGCGACGGGTACCGCAGGACGGCCGCATCAAGCTCAAGCTCTCCAAGACCAAGGCGATCGATTTCCGAGTCAGCACCTGCCCGACGCTGTTCGGCGAGAAAACCGTGATGCGTCTTCTGGATTCGAGCATGAGCATTCCGCTCGAGGCGCTCGGCTACGAGGACTACCAGCTCAAGATTTTTCTGCGTAACTTGAAAAAGCCCTACGGAATGTTCCTGGTCACCGGCCCCACCGGCAGCGGCAAGACCGTATCGCTCTACAGCGGAATCCATCTGCTGAACAAGCCGGACATCAACATCTCCACCGCCGAGGACCCGGTGGAAATCAACCTCCCGGGGGTCAATCAGGTGCAGATCGACGAGCGCACCGGCATGACCTTCGAGAAAGCCTTGAGGGCATTTCTCCGCCAGGACCCGGACATCATTCTGGTCGGGGAGATTCGTGACCTCATGACCGGCAATATCGCCGTCAAGGCGGCGCAGACCGGACACATGGTCATGGCCACGCTGCACACCAACGACGCGCCGCAGACTCTGACGCGCATGGTGGACATGGGAATCAAGCCGTACGCCATCGCCACCGCGGTGAACGTGATCACCGCCCAGCGGCTGGGCCGCAGGCTGTGCAACAACTGCAAGGAGCCGGCGGAAGTTCCAAAAAAGGCGCTGCTCAAGGAGGGCTTCAGCGAGAAGGTCGTGGAGGATCCGAATTTCCGCGTATTCCACCCCAAAGGCTGTGACCAGTGCACGAACGGATACAAGGGCCGTGTCGGGATCTACCAGGTCATGGAGGTCTCCGAGGAGATGGAGCGAATGGTCATGGAAGGCCGCAACGCCATCGACATCGCCGACCAGGCGCGCCGAGAGGGCATCCCAGACCTCCGCCAGTCCGGTCTGAAGAAGGTCAGGGACGGTGTTCTGAGTATCGAAGAAATGAACCGCGTTACGCAGGAGTAAGAACTGATGGCACAGGCGGCAGCAAAAGCAGCCGATATGTTTGTCTGGGAAGGTACCGACAAGCGCGGCAAGAAAGTCAAAGGAGAAATGTCCGGTCAAAGTGACGCGCTCGTCAAGGCGACGTTACGCCGTCAGGGCATCAATGTCGGCAAGGTAAAGAAAAAGCCGAAACCTCTGTTCGGGTTAAAAAAGAAGATCACGGCGAAGGATATCGCGGTGTTCAGCCGGCAGATGGCGACGATGATGTCCGCCGGCGTGCCTCTCGTTCAGGCATTCGAGATCGTAGGCAGGGGACACGAAAATGCCGGGATGCAGGAGCTTATCCTGAAAGTCAAGGGCGACGTCGAGTCCGGCAACACTCTGGCCGACGCGCTTGCCAAGCACCCGCTTCATTTCGATGAATTGTTCGTCAACCTGGTCAGGGCCGGCGAAGCGGGCGGTATTCTCGAAACCTTGCTGGACAAGATCGCCACATACAAGGAAAAGACCGAGGTCATTAAATCCAAGATCAAGAAGGCGCTCTTTTATCCCACCGCAGTCCTGGTCATGGCCTTCGTCGTCACCGCAGTACTGATGATCTTCGTGATACCGCAGTTCGCCGCGCTGTTTCGAGATTTCGGCGCTGACCTTCCGGCAATGACCCAGATGGTCATAAACATGTCGGATTTCGTCGTCGACAACGTCGGAATCTTGTTTCTAGTAATCGTGGGCGGCGTGGTCGGCCTGGTGCAGCTCAATAAGCGAAGCGTTCCTTTTCAGCACATGGTGCAACGCCTTTCCCTCAAGATGCCCGTGTTCGGCGACATCATTGTCAAGGCAACCATTGCCCGGTTTGCGCGCACCCTGAGCACCATGTTCGCGGCCGGCGTTCCGCTGGTGGAGGCGATGGACTCGGTCGCCGGTGCCGCCGGCAACGTGGTCTATGGCGACGCCATCATGAAGATGCGGGACGAAATCGCAACCGGCCAGCAGCTTCAGACGTCCATGCGCGATACGGGATTGTTTCCGAACATGGTGGTGCAGATGGTCGCAATCGGAGAGGAATCGGGCTCAATAGACGCCATGCTCGGCAAAGTTGCGGATTTCTACGAGCAGGAGGTCGACGACGCGGTC
>DATIPL010000614.1:0-2496 GCA_035471965.1 Gammaproteobacteria bacterium | reverse complement strand
GAGAGGTTGTCGGCGTGCAGTCCCAGTCCCTCTGCCCCGTAGTAAACCACGGGACGGATATAGGCCGAATTGAGCTTGTTCTTTCGTACGATTTCCTGCTGTACCTCGTTCAAGGCGTCCTTTTCGTACGGGATCCGCATGCCGACTATATGAGCCGAGCGGTAGAGCCGGTCGGTGTGCTCTTTGAGTCTGAAAATGGCGGTGCCCTTGTCGGTGCTGTAGGCGCGCAAGCCCTCGAACACTCCGAGTCCGTAGTGCAGCGTGTGCGTGAGCACGTGCACCTTGGCATCGCGCCAGGCCACATACGCTCCATCCATCCAGATGACCCCCTCGCGGTCATCCATTCCCATGACCTGATCTCCCAGAAAAATCCGACCTTGGCGCCTGGAGAGGCGCCGCCTCATTCCTCCATCATCATCTGCCAGATACGGATGACGTGCTTCCGGTAGTCCACGAGCTCGTTCTCATCGACGACGCTTTCCTGCTCCTGGAGCGCCGTCTCGTGAACCCTGCAGCGGAAAGCCCGATAGGCGTCCGTCAACAGTTGGACATCGTCGCCGGGCATGAGACCGGCTGCCCCGAACCCTTCCAGCAGCCGGATATTATCCGTGTAATCAAGATGTTTGCCGAGCTTTGAGGCCCAGCAAAGGGCGCCATATTGCACCATAAATTCGATATCCGCGATACCTCCCGCATCCTGTTTCAGATTGAACGTCCCGGAGGATCTGGAGCCCAGCTCCCGGCGCATCCGCTCCCGCATTTCCTTCACCTCGCTTTTGAGACTATCGGGATCTCTTTCAAGCAGAAGAATCCGCCGGCGCAGCTCGGTGAACGCCCGGCACAGAGATTCGTCGCCTGCGATAGCGCGGGCGCGCACCAGCGCCTGATGCTCCCATGTCCACGCCTTCTCCCTGAGGTAGGCCTCCAGAGAATCGATAGCGTTGACGAGGAGACCCTTCGAACCGTCCGGTCTCAGTCTCGAGTCGACCTCGTAGAGCGTTCCGTCGGGCGTCATGGCGCTTAGAAAGTGAATCGTGCGCTGCGCCAGTCGGCCGAAGAAGACGCTGTTTTCGACCGGCCGCTCGCCGTCGGTATGGCCGCTGGCGCCACCTTCTCCGTGTATGAACACCAGGTCCAGATCCGAGCCGTAGCCGAGCTCGATTCCGCCGAGCTTGCCGTAGGCAATGACGGCAAAGGGCACGCTGCTGTCTTCGCCGTCCGTCGGCAACGGCTCGCCGTAACGGGCGACGACGTCCCGCCTTGCCAGCTCGAGCGCCTTGCGCACGGTGATCTCGGCGATTTCGGTGAGATAGTCGCTCACCACCATCAGGGGGATGACGTCCGCGATGTCCGCGGCGGCAACACGAAGCACGTTGGCATGCTTGAACTGGCGAAGGCACGCCATTTCCTGCTCGGTATCTCCCGGCGTGACGGCGGTCAGACGCTCGGCAAGCTCGGATTCCAGCGCATCGTGCTTCAGCGGCGCATAAAGAGTGCGCGCGTCCAGCAGCTCGTCGAATAGAAGCGGGTGGCGACCCAGCTGTCGACTGATGCGGGGACTCGCCGCGCAAAGACGCACCAGCTGCGACAGCGCCAGCGGGCGCTCTGAGAGCAGCGCCAGATAAGCGCTCCGGCGCACCACCGGCTCCAGCGCCTCGAGAATGCGTCCCAGGGCTTGCACCGGATCCCGCTGTCCCGCAACCGCGCGCAGCAGATCCGGAAAAAGCCGGCGCAGCCGGGCTCTGCCCGGCGCATCGAGCATGCGTACACTGTAGCTGCCGCGGAACTTCTTGATGCGCTCGAGGGCCGCCTCCGCATCGGCAAAATCTGCGCCGCGCAGGATTTCGATTGCCGCTTCGTCGTCCAGTCGCTCACCAAGCAAGGCAAGCAGATGCTCCCCGTCCTCGCTGGACTGCTCGCCGTTGTCTTCGGAGCCCAGGACCTGCTCGAACTGGGCCTTGACGTTCGCCCGATGTCGCGCCAGCGCATGGGCGTAGGATCGCCAGTCCGGATACCCCATTCCGGCGGCGAGGATCAGGCGCTCGACCCCGTCCTCTGGAAGTACGTGCCGCTGGCGGTCATCGATCTGCTGCAGCCTGTGCTCGGAGGTGCGCAAGAACCTGTACGCAGCGATCAGATTTTCGACGGCATAGGACGGCAGCAGACCGCGCTGTCCGAGTATTTTCAGCACCCGGAGAATACGGCGGTCGCGGAGCTCCGGGATGCGCCCGCCGCGCACCATCTGGAATGCCTGCCCGGTAAATTCGATTTCCCGGATCCCGCCGTGTCCGAGTTTGAGATCGTTCTCCAATCCCTTACGCGCGACCTCCTTTGTAATCATCTCCTTCATGTTGCGCATGGACTCGAGCGATCCGAAGTCCAGATAGCGGCGATATATGAACGGCCTCAAGCGTTCCAGAAGCGCATCTGCGGCCTCGCTGTCACCCGCCACCCTGCGCGCGCGTATCAACGCATACCGCTCCCAGCCCCGTCCGT
>DATIPL010000613.1:0-2513 GCA_035471965.1 Gammaproteobacteria bacterium | reverse complement strand
GTGGTGAAGAGCTTGGGCCAGGCCTCGGCGACCACCTCGATGCCGGGGATCATGCGGCCGAGCGCCAGGGTGAAGTGCTCGTGCACGTTGCGCCCGTAGCTGTAGTCCGGCTGGATGGAGGCGATCTTTCGCACCTCCGGCCACGAGGTCGCCGCGCCTACCGCAGCGGTAATACCGTCGGCCGACTGGATGTTCGTCACCCTGAACACGTACTTCGGATTCGGAACCGCCTTGTCAAACAGGAAGTCGGTGCAGCCATCGTTGAACAACGTGAGCACGCCGAGTTCTTCTGCCACCGGGCCGAGCGCGGGCGTGTTGCCGCTGGAGATGACACCGGTAAACAGATCGATGCCTTCCTGAAGCTTCATCCTGCGAAGCTCTTTGACGTTGGCGTCCGTGCCGGCAGCTTCGTCCGCCTGCAGTGTTTCGATCTTGCGCTTTCCCAACAGACCGCCGGCGGCATTGATCTCCTCGGCGGCAAGCAGGTGTCCTCTCAATCCCGGTCCACCGAGGATCTCAGCGGGACCCGTGAGGAAGGTGATGTGGCCAGTCTTGATCGGCTTGTCGGGCACGTTGCCCTTGGACTTCATCGCGGCCTGCGCCATGGGGGGCGCGGCAAAATAGCCCGCCGTCCCGACGCTCGCCGCGCCGACCGTCACCCCCAGCTGGGAGAGAAAAGCACGACGGTCTAAGTGCTTGGTTTTATTGCCCATAACATTCTCCTCCGAATATCAGGACGGAAAGGGCTTCCCGATCGGGGCCCCGGATTTCTTCTTATTGGCCGGTTATCTAACGCCTTTTGCTCCGCCGCCGCAAGGTCGGAGGAAATTGGAGAGGAATCGGGGGACGATTTCCGATGGATCCCCGCGAAAATGAGCCAGCAATCCAAGTAAGCGCTGCGGCCAGCAGCCCCAGATCTTGAGGAACCGCCAGCAGAAATGCCGCGCTTCCGCCGATCAGGCTCCACAGAAGCGGAACTGCCGCCAGCAGCAGTGGCCTCGGATGCTCGACCAGCAACAGAAAACCCAGGGTGAATATCGTCGTTGGGCAGGGGGCGACGCCGAACAGCGGCGTCTGCGGATAGGGATGAGTGATCAACAGGCCGAACAGAGGGTAGATTACGAAGGCGTAAAGAATCAGCGCGGCGGCCAGCCAGCCGCGAAGCCCGGACACGATCGTGTAATGGATTCGATTACGGATGACGCCTTCAACGAGAAAGATCGCCGAAGCAAGCAGAAACAGCGCGCCGAACAAGTAGGCAGCGTCATTGATTTGGGCGAAGAACAACCAGTGGTAGCCGACGGCCATCGTCAGCCAGAAAAAGAAAAAGACTCCGGTGATGACCCGATCGGACTCTCGCGTGCCCCAGAGCAAAAGCACGATGGCAAGCACGCCGAGTACCGCGGCGAGAATCTGGAAGGGCCAGATGGCGTTGTTGTAGGCAACGAAGACCTGGAGGAATTCGGATCGCGTAAAGGGCAGAAACATGCGGCCATCATAACAAGCTGAGCCCGCTCATTTCCGCGGCTCGTTTTGATTCGGCTCGATTCAAAGGAAGATTCAATGACTGGATCCTCGCTTGCGCGGGGAGGACGATTCAAGAGTCCGGGACGTTGATATCGATGCATGCGGCGCGGTTCACGCTCGCTTCCTCTGCGCGAGGTCAGCCGGTTGACCTTCGTGTCGACCGGATCCCCGCTTGCGCGAGGAGGGCGATTCAAGAAACCGGGATGCCGATATCGATGCATGCGGCACGGTTCACCTTCGCTTCCTCTGCGCGAGGTCAGCCGGTTGACCTTGTGTCGACGGGATCCCCGCCTGTGCGGGGATGGCGGAGTAGAGCCGTAGGGCGCAATAGCGAAGCGTATTGCGCCGAAATTATTTCAGGCGGGGCCTTGTATATCTGTAGGTTAATGAAAAATCTGTCTGCCGGGTCCTCGCTTGCGCAGGTAAGACGAGAAACTTTTGGATCCGCGGCAGGGCAATCGTTGCTGCGTCCAAATCTCCTTGAAAGCCTTATCGGTTTCGAATCCGGTGCTCACTGCCAAAACGCCATTCCCGCGGAAGCGGGAATCCAGTAAAGGATGGTCGCGCGCATTGCGCGCGACACATTCATGCGGACTCTTCGCGCATGCCGAGGTAGGCTTCGATCAGGGCCGGGTCGCTGCGGGCTTCCGTTGCCTCGCCCTGCCACACGGCGCGGCCGGATTCCAGTACGCAGACCTGGTCGGAAATCTCCAGCGCGCGCTGGGTGCTTTGCTCCACCAGCAGAATGGTCATGCCCTCGTCTTTGAGCCTGGCGATGGCCCGGTAGCAGATGTCCACCATCTTCGGCATCAGGCCGAGGGACACTTCGTCGATCATCAGCAGCCTGGGCGCCGCCATCAGCGCGCGGCCGATGGCGACCATCTGCTGCTCGCCGCCGGAAAGCGATCCCGCGGCCTGCCTGCTGCGCTCGGCGATGCGGGGAAAGAGCTCGTAGACCTTTCGCTTGGTGTCCTCGGTTTCTGCCC
>DATIPL010000612.1:0-1654 GCA_035471965.1 Gammaproteobacteria bacterium | reverse complement strand
TTCAACGGCCAAGCGACGTTTTTCGCCAGCCATGACATATCGGTCGATGACCGCTTGAGCACGCCGGACGGCGAGCTGCTTTACGTCGCCCGCGTAAGGGGCGTGAGGACCAACGGGCAAAACGCCATGGTAAAGGTTCTCTTCCGCTAATGCCCGTTGAAGTTGATTCCCGCGATGCCGACAGTTTCTTGGACCGGCTGGAGAATGAATTTCCCGATTCCGCCTACGAGGCCCAGCACGGCTTCGCCGAAAGCCTCATGGAGGAAGAAGCGAAGCCTATCACGCCTTTCGAGTCGGGCGAATTGCGCGGGTCAGGAAGGGTTCACACAAGCTCCGGCGGCGATGACATAGACACGGAGTTTTCCTTCGGCAAGGACAGCGGCTCCGAGGTCTACGCCAGCATTCAGCATAGCCGGGAGGATTTCGCCCACGACCCGCCCGAACAGGACCACTTCCTGGAAGAGCCGATGCGTGATGCCGAGGACCGCTTCGAGAGCGAGATGGATCAGGCCGCGCAGAGGGCGATAGACAGGGCAGACCGATGAGCGATGTGGAACGCGACATCCGCGAGGTTCTAAAGGGCGTCACCGAACTAACGGCGTTTGTGGGCGGAGCGAACCACCTCTTTACAGGATCCTGGGACTTGGAAGTACCCCGCTCGGCCTGGATTCAGGCTCAACGCCCGCGGCCCGGCATCCGGGAAATTCGGGGTTCTGTGATTCTGACGGAGGAACCGTTCCTGCTCTATGTCAAGGGCACTGGCGAGGGAGAGACCGAGAGGGCTGCAACTCACGCTGCCCTGCAGGCGGCTGTGACGGGAGCCAACGCCGTCTTCAATAAGTCGCATGTTGTGGGAGGCCGCCGCGTGACCCTCCAACTGGAAAGCTCCGGCGCTGAGAGGGTCCGGCGCGGCAGCCAATCGAAAGACCCCGTCTACAGGATCGCCGGCGTGGCGAGGCGCACCCCATGACTCCGCGGCTTGGGCTGGACCGGGTCGTCATCGTCGGCGCCCAAGAGCCGAGCGTTCACATGATTCCGGCCGATTTGCAGGGCTGGGAGGTCTGGGGCATGAACGGCTACCATGACCAGCCCTGGATGCCCCCCGCCACTCGCTGGTGGCAGACGCACCGGATGCAAGAGGTTCTCAAGTACGGCAATGCCCAACGCCATTTAGAGTTTCTCCGCTCCTTCAAGGGGCTGCTCTACATGCAGGAGGCGCACCCCGAATTCCCGGCGAGCCGCCCTTATCCGCTCGATGCCGTGTGCAGGTTGACGCCGCGCGCCCGCAAGAACTTGACTTCGACCGCCGCTCAAATGCTGGCCTTGGCCGTCAAGGAAGGTTTCAGGCGCATCGCTCTTTACGGAATCGAGGCGGCCAGCGAGGAAGAATACGTGCTTCAGCGCGAGGGCATCGCCTACTGGCTGGGCGCGGCTGAAACGCTGGGCGTCCAAATCGACATTCCGCCCGGCTGCATGCTCCAGTGCGGCCGTCTCTACGGCTACGAAAGCGCCTTTCATCCCCTCGAAGAGGCTTGGCGGTCGCGCATCGCCCAGCTTGACGAGGAGCAGCGGCGGCTCCGGGCCCGCCTGCTGGAAATAGAAGGCGTCAGACGCGAGTACCGGGACGCCGTCCGTCCGATGATCGCGTCGTTCA
>DATIPL010000611.1:0-2708 GCA_035471965.1 Gammaproteobacteria bacterium | reverse complement strand
GAAGGGATCGAGACGGACGCAGAAGTGGTCCATGTTGTGACCGTTACTGCCCGGCGCGGGGCCGCCTTTCTTTCCAAGCTCGCCGTTCACGTCCACGAGATCGATGAGGCTCCTTCCGGCGCGGAGCTGATACAGACCCAGGTCTTCGCGGTTGCGCTCTACGGTGCAGCCGATCACTTCGCAATAGAAGTGAAGCGCGCGCGACACGTCGCTGACGCGCAGCACGACGTGGTCGAGTTCTCTAGGTTTGATGCTCATGCGTTGGGGACATTCAGAGTTCGTAACTTTTTGATCCGCTTAAGCCGCACTGCGGATGAGTATCGACGACTTCGGGATGAGGCCAATCAATGACTTACGAATTCTGAATGTCCCTCTCACTTCTGTCCTTCTCACTTACCACTCGCCGGTATTGGGCATGGACTTCCAGGGTTCCTTGGGCGGCAGCGACTCGCCTCGCTGAAGGATCTCGATGGAGATGTTGTCGGGAGAGCGGACGAAGGCCATGTGGCCGTCCCGGGGCGGGCGGTTGATGGTGACGCCGCCGTCCATGAGCCGCTGGCAGACCTCGTAGATGTCGTCCACGCGGTAGGCCAGGTGGCCGAAGTTGCGGCCGCCACCGTACTCTTCCGGATCCCAGTTGTAGGTCAGCTCCACCATGGGCGCTTTATCGGCCCTGGCGCGCGCCACGTCTTCCGGCGCGGCGAGAAAGATCAGCGTGAATCGTCCCTTCTCGTAGTCGTTGCGGCTCACTTCGACCAGGCCCAGCTTGTTGCAGAAAAAATCCAGCGATTCATCTACGTCGCTGACTCGAATCATGGTGTGCAGGTATTGCATCAAGAACTCCTGAGTTTCAACGATAACGTTCAGCTCGGCCGCGCAGCGGTTACCATCATCGCCGGAAAGGCAATTACGATTTCATCATCCTTACGCCGGGCTTCAACGCCTTCGAGAATGGCCTCATGGATCCGCTCTCGCGCCGGTTCGGACTGAGCGTCGAGAACCATCAGCATACGCACCGCGCTCTTGTAGATCATTTCCATGAATGCTTCCGGCGACGAGCCGCGCCACTCGAGCGGCAACACTTTCGTTCGTATGTCGGAGAAGCCGGTCGACTGTAAGATGCGGGCGCATTCCTGCGGATCGGCAAAGCGAAACATGGGTGGCGCCGGGGGCAAGTCCACGTCCAGGGTGCCGAATTCTTTCACCGCGCCGAGAATGATCTGGTGCATCTCGCTGCCCTGCTCGGGGCTGCGCCAAACGGTGAAGGCATAGCGGCCGCCGGGGCGAAGCACCCGGTGTGCTTCCCTGATGGCTCCATCGGCGTTTTCGAGGTGCAGCAGGCCGAAGCCGCAGGCGACGGCATCGAAGCGACCTTCCTCGAAGGGCAATTGCTCGGCATCGCCTTCGGTGAAGGTGCAGTCGGGGTAGTTGTCCGCGGCCTGCGCCACCATGGTGGCGGCGAAATCGATACCTTCAGCCTCAGCACCCCTGGCGGCCGCGGCGCCCGCCAGGTGGCCGGTGCCGCAGGCCACGTCCAGAAACCGTTTCCCTTTGAGATTGCCCAACCCGTCCAGGATCGCATCGATGGCCTGACGGGTGATCTTGGCGAAGTGGTCGTCGTACACCTCCGCTCTGGAGGTCCAGCCGGCCTTTTCCAGATCTCTGAATGTTGTTTCAGACATTGCTACTAAGAGTGCAGAAGCTCATCGGTCGCAACGAGCCGTGGGGGCCGCATCCGCCGCGTCCGGACGCGGGCGCCGAGTATATCACCGCCACCCGTAACACTGGGTTTTGGCTTCGATGCTTGTGGGCGAGCGTTCGAGTCACCCGCCTATCGGGCAAATCCGCCGAATCGAGCTGCGGTTGCGGGCGGGGTCGGAAGATGTAATCTTGACGCTCGCCGCATACCAGGGCGGCCGCTTGAAGAACAAGATACGCGCTCCTGCTAAGGGAGCGTTTGCGGGAGGAGATTACCCATGGGCTACTTTCTCCAGCAGCTCATCAACGGCATTACGCTGGGGATGATCTACGGCCTCATCGCCATCGGCTACACAATGGTTTACGGCATCATCGGCATGATCAACTTCGCCCACGGCGAGCTGTTCATGATTGCAGCGTTCATTTCCATTATCTCGTTTCTCGTGCTCGGCCTTGCCGGCATCGGCTGGGTACCCGTAGCCCTGCTCATCGTGCTGGCGGCCACCATGCTGCTGACGTCGGTCTACGGCTGGGCGCTGGAGCGGGTCGCCTATCGGCCCCTTCGACACTCGCCGAGGCTGGCGGCGCTCATCACCGCTATCGGCATGTCCATTTTCCTGCAGAACTACGTGCAGCTTCTCCAGGGTGCGCGGGTGAAGCCGCTGCAGCCGGTCATCAGCGGCGGCTTCCAGTTCTTTTCCGACGGTCAGTTCACGGTGACCTTGAGCTATCTCCAGATCATCATCGCCGTGCTCACCATTGCGCTCATGGTTGTGTTCACGTGGGTCATCAACCGCACCGCCCTCGGTCGATCCCAGCGCGCCTGTCAGCAGGATTTGAAAATGGCGTCGCTGGTCGGCGTAAACGTCGATCGCACCATCTCGCTGACCTTCGTCATCGGTGCTTCGCTCGCCTCCGTTGCCGGGCTCATGTTTCTGCTGCTCTACGGCGTGATCGACTTCTTCATCGGATTCCTGGCCGGGATCAAGGCGTTTACCGCAGCGGTCCTG
>DATIPL010000610.1:0-12676 GCA_035471965.1 Gammaproteobacteria bacterium | reverse complement strand
GGTGATCGCCAGCGCCGGGCAAACAGCCTCGCAAAGCTTGCAGGCGATGCAGCGCTCCTCGCCGTTGGGATAGCGCCTCAGCGCGTGCAGACCACGAAACCGGGGAGACTTGGGCGTCTTCTCTTCCGGATACCTGAGCGTGTACTTGGTGGAAAAGAAATAACGGAAGGTGAGCGACAGCCCCTTGAGCAGCTCGAGAAGCAGGAAGCTCCGGGCGAGACTTTTTGGACTCAAGCTCATGGGTTCGAATTTCCGCGAATATCCAGCTCGGCAATCAAAGCTTGTCGAACCAGGGCCCGAGCTCGATGACAATCGCCACCCCGGTCACCAGGATCCAGAGGATGGTGATGGGAATGAACACCTTCCAGCCGAGTCGCATGATCTGGTCGTAGCGGTAACGCGGAAAGGTGGCCCGTAGCCAGAGATAAAGAAACATGAAGAATGCAATTTTCAGCACGAACCAGTGCAATCCGTGCCCCAACGGAAAACTGCTCATCCAGCGCTCGGGCAGTGCGCCTTCGAACGGGGACAGCCACCCGCCCCAGAACATCAGCGCCGCCAGCACGCTGATCAGCACCATGTTGGCGTACTCGGCGAGGAAAAACACCGAGAATGGCATGCCGGAGTATTCCACGTGGAAACCGGCGACAATCTCGGACTCGCCTTCCGCCACGTCGAAGGGTGCACGGTTGGTTTCCGCCACGCCGGCGATGAGGTAGACCAGGAACATGGGGAGCAGCGGCAGCCAGAACCAGTGAATCACGCTGCCCTGCTGCGCCAGCACGATTTCTCTCAGATTCAGGCTCCCCGCCGCCATCAGCACCACCACCAGGGCAAAGCCCATGGCGATCTCGTAGGCGACGATCTGCGCCGCCGACCGCATCGCGCCCAGCAGCGCGTACTTGGAGTTCGACGCCCAGCCGGCAACGATGACCCCGTAGACCCCCATGGAGGTCATGGCGAGGATATAGAGCAATCCGGCGTTGATGTCCGCCAGCACCAGGCCGTCATCGAAGGGCACCACCGCCCAGGCCGCCAGCGCCGCTCCCATGGAGATAATGGGCGCCAGGATGAACAGCACCCGGTTTGCACCCGCCGGAAGGATGATCTCCTTGAAAATCAGCTTGAGCGCGTCGGCGATGGGCTGAAACCAGCCCCGGGGACCGACGCGATTGGGACCCATACGCACCTGCATGAAACCGATCACCTTGCGCTCGGCGAAGGTATACCAGGCCACTACGGTCAGGAGCGGAATCAGGATGGCCACAATCTTGATCAGGATCTCGCCCAGCCGCGCCACCTCGGGCGGAAACAGAGCGAGAAAATCCATCACGAATTCCGGCACGCGTCACCCCCGCGGTTCTGGATTCCGCCCGTGCTCACGACTTCCGCACCTCGATGGATCCGAATGCGGCGCCGAGACCTTCGCTCAACGGCGTTCCTGACGGCACCCGTACGCAGCCATCCGGTACGCGAGCGTCGACGCTGAGCGCCGCGCTCACGCTGTGACCGTCTTGCGACAGAATCACCCGTTCTCCGTCGTTCATACCCAGAGACCTCGTCAGCTCCGGGCTCATGGCCGCTTCCGCCGGCTTGGCGTCACAGGTCTGCTGAAGCGCCCGGGCGCGCCGCACGACGGCATCCACCGCGTAGGGCGGACGGTCTCCGATGCGTTCGATCCGATCAGTTTCCACCGTCAGGGATGCGGGCAGCGTCCACCCCCCCTGCTGCGGCATCCCGGTGTCGGACGCTCTTGAGCGCAGCTCGTCGCGGATCTCGGTCGACCCCAGGTAGTCAAACTCATCCTGTTCGAGCAGATTGCCCAGAACCCTCAAGACTTTCCAGCCCGGGCGCGCTTCGCCCGGGGCCGGCGCGGCGCCCTCGAAGGACTGCCAGACGCCTTCCATATTGACCAGAGTGCCCGAAGTTTCCGCGAATGCTGCAAGCGGCAACACGGCGCTGGCGTAGTGGTCCATGGACCGGGTTCGATAACACGACATCGATACCACGAAGTCGGAAGCGGACATTGCGTTCAGCGCCGCGGCCGGATTTTCCATATCACGCTCCGGCTCGACGCCGAGCAGCAGATAGGCGCTTTGCGGCGTTTCGATCATGCCGCGCGCGTCGGCGCCGGGGGTTTCGAGCGCCGCTGCAGCGGGGCCCCGATGCGGCACCGCGCCCGCGATCCAGGCGCCGGCGGCGTTGCCGCCCTCGCTCAGGAATCCGAGGATCGCGCCGCTGGCTTTCGCCAGGCCCGCGGCCACTCCGCGAAGAATCGCGGCATCCGGGTGGTTGATTGCGGACGGACCGAGCAGAACGGCCGCGCCATCCGCCCCGGAAAGACTCTTTCCGATCTTGTCGTGCTCAGCGTCGGGTCTGATTCCGGAAAGGAGCGACTTGAGCGTCTTGCTGCCCGCTCCCGCACCCGCCGCGATGCCGAGCAGTTCTCTTGAAAAACGGGAAGGCCTGGCAATGACGCGCGCGTGCGATCTGAAGTTGACGTCGTGGTCGTAGCAGTCGAGCAACGAGATTTCTGCCCCCCGCATGCTCGCTTTGCGCAATCGATGATTGACGATGGGGTGTTCCTTGCGCGCGTTGGAGCCGATCAGCAGCACGGCGTTGATGCGTTCCAGCTCGGCAATGCCGAGCCCGAGCGCGGGATAGGGCGGCGCCTGGTTCTGGTCGCTGAAGTCGGACTGCCTCAGTCGGTGGTCGATATTGTTCGAGCCCAGGCCCCGTAGCAGCTTCTGAGTCAGGTAAAGCTCTTCCAGGGTCGCGCTGGGAGAAACCAGCGCTCCGATCCGGTCACCCCCCTTGGCCGCGGCGGCGCGCAGGCCCCGGGCGACGAAACCGAGCGCGGTTTCCCAATCCACCTCCGTGAGACGTCCGTTCTGACGAATCATCGGCGACTCGAGGCGATCGTCAGCGTAAAGCCCCTCGTAGCTGAAGCGGTCCCGGTCGGACAGCCATACCTCGTTGATGGCCTCGTTCTCCCGAGGCACCACCCGCAGTACCCGATTGCGCCCGATGTGCACGTGGATGTTCGAACCCACCGGGTCATGCGGCGCGATTGTGGAACGCTGCCGCATCTCCCATGACCGGGCGCGGAACCGGAAAGGCTTCGAGGTCAATGCGCCGACCGGGCAGAGATCGATGACGTTTCCGGACATCTCCGAATCGACGCTGCGCTCGATATAGGTGCCGATCTCCATGTGCTCGCTGCGGCCGGTGGCGCCGAGCTCCGGCATGCCGCCGATCTCCTCACCGAAGCGCACGCAGCGAGTGCAGTGGATACAGCGGGTCATGTCTGTGGCGATGAGGGGGCCCAGGTTCTTGTCTTTCACCACCCGCTTTCGCTCGGTGAAACGCGAAATGTCCCTGCCGTAACCCATTGCCACGTCCTGTAGCTCGCACTCCCCGCCCTGATCGCAGATGGGACAATCCAGCGGGTGGTTGATGAGCAGGAATTCCATCACGATCTTCTGCGCCTTGAGCGCCACTTTCGATCGCGTGTACACCTTCATTCCGTCCATGACCGGCGTTGCGCAAGCGGGCAGGGGCTTCGGCGCCTTTTCCACTTCCACCAGGCACATGCGGCAGTTGGCGGCCACGCTCAGCTTCTTGTGATAGCAAAAGCGCGGGATGCGGATGCCCGCATCGTCGGCGACCTCGATCACCATCTGCCCCTTTCTCGCCGTGAAGGCCTGGCCGTTGATTTCGATAGTGAGGGTATCTTCGCTCATCGGGCTTCGGTAAGGCTCTTTCTCGTCCGACGACGGAGTGGGGCCGTGATTCGAAGGTCGAATATCGAATGTCGAATATCGGGAAATGCGCCAATCCGATCTTCGATATTCGATATCCGATATTCGATGTTCGTATGTCTCATGCCGCCGCCCTGAAAGGAACAACGCCCGGCGGAAACCCCTTGTGTCTCACGTGATACTCGAACTCGTCACGGAAGTGCTTGAGGAAACTCTGCACCGGCCAGGCCGCCGCGTCCCCCAGGGCACAGATGGTCCGGCCCTCGATGTTGTCCGCCACGTCTTTGAGCAGGTCCAGGTCCTCCAGAGTGCCCTCGCCATTCTCAATGCGGCAAAGCACGCGGTAGAGCCAGCCGGTGCCCTCACGACACGGCGTGCACTGGCCGCAGGACTCGGCGTAATAAAAGCGCGCGATTCGCCTCAGCATGCTGACCATGGAGGTGGTCTCGTCCATCACCACCACGGCGCCCGATCCAAGCATCGAGCCCGCTTTCTGCACCGAGTCGAAATCCATGTCGGTTTGCATCATCACCGCTCCGGGCACCACCGGCACCGAAGACCCGCCGGGAATGACCGCCTTGAGCTCGCGTCCATTGCGTACGCCACCGGCCAGTTGCAGAAGATCCCGGAACGGCGTCCCCAGCGGAACCTCGAAATTGCCGGGCTGGTTGACGTGTCCGGTGACGGAAAAGCACTTGGTGCCCCCATTATTGGGACGGCCGAGGTCCATGAACCATTTCCCGCCCTTGCGCATGATGGTGGGCACGGAAGCCAGGGTCTCGGTATTGTTTATCGTGGTGGGTTTGCCGTAGAGACCGAAAATCGCCGGAAACGGGGGCTTGAAACGCGGCAGGCCTTTCTTTCCCTCCAGCGACTCGATCAGCGCCGTCTCTTCGCCGCAGATATAGGCACCGGAGCCGAGATGGGAGTAGAGGTCGAAATCCACCCCGGAGTCGAGGATATTCCTGCCCAGGAAGCCCTCGGCGTAAGCTTCTGCAAGCGCCGCGTCGAAGCGCCTGAACGGCTCGTCCATGAACTCGCCGCGCAGGTAGTTATACCCCACGGTAGCGCCCATGGCGTATCCGGCGATGGCCATACCTTCCACCAGCGCGTGCGGATTGAAGCGCAGAATGTCGCGATCCTTGCAGGTGCCGGGCTCGCTCTCGTCGGAGTTGCACACCAGATACTTCTGGCCAGAGTAGTTGCGCGGCATGAAGCTCCACTTGAGGCCGGCCGGAAAGCCCGCTCCGCCCCGGCCGCGCAACCCGGAGGTTTTGACCTCCTCGATAATCTTTTCAGGCGGAGTTTTCTCCTCGAGGATCTTTTTCCACGCCTTGTATCCGTCGACCCGGTAGTAGTTCTCGAGAGTCCAGGGCTGGTCGAACTCGAGCGTCGCGTAACAGACCTTATTCAACATCCGATCTCACTCCAGTGCATCCAGGATCTGGTCCACTGTCTCCAGAGTCAGATTCTCGTAATAGACGTGGTCCACCATCATCATGGGCGCTCCTTGGCACGCTGCGAGGCACTCCTCCTCCTGCTTGAGAAAGATGCGCCCGTCTCCGGTGCTTTCGCCGATCGTGATCCCGAGCTTCTTTTCGATGTGGGCAACGATGTCATCTGCACCGCAAAGCATGCACGAGATGTTGGTGCACACGGAAACGCTGTGACGGGCTACAGGCCGGGTCTCGTACATGGAGTAGAACGTGGCCGCCTCGTACACATAGATCGGCGGTAAATTGAGATAAACCGCGACGGCATCCATCAGATCCTGGGTCAGGTATCCTTGATTCTGGTGCTGCGCCGCCCGCAGCGCCGCCAGCACGGCCGAGCGCGGCTGATCCGCCGGATACTTCTTCAGCCAGGTGTCGATCTCCTTGCGCGTGTGCCCGGACAGGACCTCCCGCGCCTGAACGCGGTCCATGGGCTGACGGACGGAGATGCTTTCCGGATTGGGCGACTGGGCCGGCATCAGCGATCGATCTCCCCGAAGACGATATCCATGGTGCCGATAACCGCCACCACGTCGGCGAGCATGTGGCCGCGGACCATCTCGTCAATGGCGGAGAGATGCGCAAAACCCGGTGGCCGGACTTTGACCCGGTAAGGTTTATTCGAGCCATCCGACACCAGGTAGACACCGAATTCGCCCTTGGGCGCCTCCACCGCCGCGTAATATTCGCCAGCCGGCACGCAGTAGCCTTCCGTGAACAATTTGAAGAAATGGATCAAGGCCTCCATGTCGTGTTTCATCTCTTCCCGATTCGGGGGCACCAATTTCTGGTTGTCCAGCATCACGGGACCGGGATTGGCACGCAGCCAGTCGACGCACTGAGCGATGATTCGATTGGATTGACGCATTTCCTCGACCCGCACCAGGTAGCGGTCATAGCAATCGCCATTGACTCCGACCGGTATGTCGAAATCCAGCTTGTCGTAGACTTCGTAAGGCTGTTTTTTTCGCAGATCCCATTCCACCCCGGAGCCGCGCAGCATCGGACCGGTAAATCCGAGCTGAAGCGCACGATCCGGCGGCACGACCCCGATCCCTACCGTGCGCTGCCGCCAGATTCGATTCTCGGTCAGCAGCGTCTCGTACTCATCAATCCGCGTTGGAAAGTCCCGCGTAAAAGCCTCGATGAAGTCCAGAAGCGAGCCCTCGCGGCTTCGGTTGAGACGCTTGATATCAGCGTCGCTGCGCCACTTCGACGCCTGGTACTGCGGCATGGTGTCGGGAAGATCGCGGTAGACACCACCGGGACGATAGTAGGTGGCATGCATGCGCGTGCCGGACACCGCTTCGTAGGTGTCCATGAGCTCCTCGCGCTCGCGAAAGCAATAAATGAACACGGTCATCGCGCCGATATCGAGCCCGTGGGTTCCGAGCCAGAGGAGATGATTCAGGATTCGGGTGATCTCGTCGAACATGACCCGGATGTACTGGGCCCGTATGGGCGGCTCGATGCCGAGCAGACGCTCGATGCCGAGCACGTAGGCGTGCTCGTTGGCCATCATGGAGACGTAGTCGAGCCGGTCCATGTAGCCGATGCTTTGGTTGTAAGGCTTGCTCTCGGCGAGCTTTTCGGTGGCGCGGTGGAGCAGTCCGATGTGGGGGTCCGCGCGCTCTATGACTTCACCGTCCATTTCCAGCACCAGCCTGAGCACCCCATGAGCAGCCGGATGCTGCGGACCGAAGTTCATGGTGAAGTTCTGGATTTCCGGCACGACGAACAGGACCCACGCTCTAAAGCGTGGTCTCCTTCGGATCGGCCGGTTCCTCCTTTCCGGTTTCGGCGGCGTAGCGCTCATCGTGACGGATCACCTTCGGCACCAGGGTCCGCGGAACGATCGATACGGGCTCGTAAACGACCCGCTTTTTCTCCGGGTCATAGCGCATCTCAACCTCGCCGATCAACGGAAAATCTTTTCTGAAAGGATGACCGATAAAGCCATAGTCCGTGAGAATGCGGCGCAGATCCGGATGGCCGTCAAAAAGGATCCCGAACAGGTCGAAGGCCTCGCGCTCGAACCAGTTGGCGCTGTTCCATATCTCCACTACTGAGTCTACGCGCGGCGGGTCTCCCTCGAGAAAGGCCTTGAGCCGGATGCGCGCGTTGTGCTCGATGGAGAGCAGCTGGTAGACGACGGCGAACCGATTCTTTTCCGTGCTGTCCTCGCGCGTGACGCCCTTCTCCACCGCGCGCGAATAACCGCTGGCCGTGGCCACCCTGCTGGTCTCCCAGTCGGCGATGCCGTGCTCGAGATAGTCGACGCCGCACACGTCGATGAGCTGCTCGAAGCGGAACTCGAGCTCGTCGCGGAGCGCGAGACACACCTGACGCAGACTGGCGGCCGGAAGCTCGACGGTGACCTGCCCGGCATGGATGCGGCAGTCCGTAATCAGCCCTTCGAACCGCTGCTGTACGACGGCAGCGAGCTCTTCCGCAGTGTGAGACATGAGGCTTGGGTTTCCTAGCGGGCGATAGTGTTCGTTCGCCTGATTTTGTTCTGCAGCTGCATTATTCCGTATAACAGCGCCTCGGCCGTCGGCGGACATCCGGGCACGTACACGTCCACCGGGACGATGCGATCACAGCCGCGAACCACCGCGTACGAGTAGTGGTAGTAACCGCCGCCGTTGGCGCAGGAGCCCATCGAGATTACCCAGCGCGGCTCCGCCATCTGGTCGTAGACCTTACGCAGGGCGGGCGCCATTTTGTTCACCAGGGTGCCGGCGACAATCATGACGTCCGACTGGCGCGGGCTGGGGCGAAAAATGATGCCGAAACGGTCGAGATCGTAGCGTGCCGCGCCGGCGTGCATCATTTCTACCGCGCAGCAGGCCAGGCCGAAGGTCATCGGCCACATCGACCCGGTGCGCGCCCAGTTGATGAGCTGGTCCATCCGGGTGGTGATGAATCCTTCGCTCAGACGCCCCTCGATGAGGCTTCCGCGCTGTGCGGCTACTCCCATTCCAGGGCCCCCTTCTTCCACTCGTAGATGAATCCCACCACCAGGATGGCAAGGAACACCACCATGGCGAGAAAGCCGAACAGCCCGATCTGATCCAGCACCACTGCCCAGGGAAACAGAAACGCGATCTCGAGATCAAAGATGATGAACAGAATTGCCACCAGGTAATAGCGCACGTCGAATTTCATGCGCGAATCCTCGAAGGCCTCGAAACCGCATTCATAGGGCGACAGCTTCTCGGAATCGGGCCGCTTGGGACCCAGCATCGTGCCCATCACGATCATGATCGCGCCGAGACCCAGGCCGACGATGAGAAAAACGAGAATGGGGAGATAATTTTCCAGCACTTGGATACGAATCTAGCGCGTTTGCCGCTTCACCGGACAGGAAAATAATTTTGAAGTTTCAATTGCTTACGGAATTGCACCGGACCTCGAACAAGCGGCCACTTTAGGGTAGCCGGGCTTTCGATGTCAATCGGAGCAGAGCCCGGGAGTGGGTCGAATTCAACAAGACAATTCCAGCCATATCAGCATGCTGGGGTATTTATCTAGACTGCGGATCAACTTACGCGGGGATTTGATCCACGTGTGCCGTGGCGGTGGTCGGCGGAGAAAAACGCCGATTCCACAGCGCGGTGGACATTCTCCAATGAGTATGGTGCCGACGGCCGGACTCGAACCGGCACGGCTTGCGCCACTGCCCCCTCAAGACAGCGTGTCTACCAGTTCCACCACGTCGGCGATAACCCGCTGCGCGCGAGCGCGCTTCAACATCCCCTCGACGCTCAGTTTTGCTGTTCTCCGCCCGAGGGCTCGGGAGCTGAGGGCACGTCGGATACCGCACCGGAACCCTCGCCCCCCATTCCGGTGGGCACGTCGGAGGTCCCCGTGGGCTCCGAATCCCCGGCGTCAGTTCCCGCGTCAGGCACTTCGTCCTGATAGCGCTCCACGACACTCTGGCGCTCCACCGTCTGGGTGGTAATGACGGCGAGCCCGACGCTGTTGAAAAAAAACAGCGCCGCAAGCAGCGCGGTCAGCTTGGCCAGAAACGACGCCGGACCTCTGCTGCCGAAAATGCTGCCGGAAGAGCCGCTGCCGAAGGCGGCGCCCGCGTCCGCCCCCCTGCCCTGCTGCAGAAGAATCAGCCCTATGAGCGCAATGGCGACCAGAATCTGGATGATTAGAAGAACTTGATGCATCGATAATCAGCCTGCCGTCCGGCAAATTGTAAGAAAGTCGTCCGCTTTAAGCGAAGCGCCGCCGATGAGACCGCCGTCGATCTCCGGCATCGCAAACAGCGCCGCGCTGTTGCCCGCATTAACGCTGCCGCCGTAGACGATCCGCATCCCGGACGCGCCGCTCGGATCTTCTCGGGCGACCCGCTGGCGGATGAAGGCGTGCACCGCGTTGGCCTGTTCCGGCGAGGCGTTACGCCCCGTGCCTATGGCCCAGACCGGTTCGTAGGCCACCACGCTCGCGCTCAACGCCGCAGCCCCGTGCTGCTTCAGAACCGCATCCAGCTGCCCCGCTATCACGGATTCCGTCCGGTCCGATTGGCGTTCCTCGAGGGTTTCGCCAACGCACAGAATCGGCTTCAAGCCCGCTTCCGTCACTCGAGCGAACTTCTTCGCCACCGTGGCGTCAGTTTCCGCGTACAGGGCCCGGCGCTCCGAATGGCCCACGATGACGTAGCGGCAGCCAAATTCCGCCAGCATCTCCGCCGCCACCTCTCCAGTGTACGCGCCGCTTCGATGCTCAGAGGCATTCTGCGCGCCGAGCACCAGCGCACTGCCTCGAATGGCCTCGGCCGCCGTCGACAGATATACGTACGGAGGACAGACGACGGTCTCCGCGGCCATGGATGCGTCGTGGCCCTGCAGAAGCCCCTCCAGCAGCCGGCGCACATCCTCCAGTCCGCCGTTCATTTTCCAGTTCCCTGCAACCAAAGGCCGACGCACAGCGGGCATGCCTGGTCATCCTTACGCGGGCAAAAAAGGCGGGAAAGTTTAAGCAGTGCCCGGGGCAAAATCAATTTTCGGCCCGGACCTCGCGCCGGGTGGAGCGCCGAAAGGCGCGATTCCCGAGCCGTTGGGACTTTCAGCCGGCGGCCAGATCGCTCACCCTCTGTGCCAGCTGTTTGGCAAGACCGTCCACGACAGAGGCTTCGCGGCCCTCTACCATCACCCGGATCACGGGTTCGGTACCGGAGGGCCTGAGCAGAACGCGGCCAGAGTTTTTCAGCGCCTGCTCCACCTCTCTCACCGCGCTTAGAACCTTGCCGTCCGCCGCCAGCGTATTGGGCTCAGCCGCGCGCACGTTTATGAGCACCTGGGGATATTTGCTCATGCCCTTGCGAAGCGCCTTGAGCGGCGTGCCGCTCTCCACCGCCGCGCAGAGCACCTGCAGCGCCGACACGATTCCGTCGCCTGTGGTCACGCGGTCCAGACAGATGATGTGCCCCGATGTTTCGCCGCCGATGTTGCAGTTCTTGCTCAACATCATCTCCATCACGTGACGGTCTCCGACCCTGGCTCGGAGCAGCTGGACCCCGCGGCTCCTCAGCGCTTCCTCCAGACCGAGGTTGGTCATTACCGTGCCCACCACGGCGCCATTCAGGGCGCCGGCGAGGCGCCGCTGCTCGGCAATCACGAATAGGATCTCGTCCCCGTCGACGACCGTGCCGTCGCTGTCCACCATGATTACCCGGTCGCCGTCGCCATCGAATGCAATGCCCAGATCGGCGCCGCCTTCGAGCACCGTCTGCCGCAGCCGCTCGGGCGCCACCGCCCCGGAGTGGTCGTTGATGTTGAGACCGTCGGGTTCGACTCCGATGGCGCTTACGCGGGCGCCGAGCTCCTCAAAAATCTGCGGCGCCACGTGGTAGGTCGCACCGTGAGCGCAATCGAGAACGATGCTCAGCCCTTTGAGCGAAAGTCCCCAGGGCACGGTCCCCTTGCAGAACTCGATGTAGCGACCGACCGCGTCCTGCACACGATAGGCTTTGCCAAGCAGACGAGACTCCACTGTCTCGAGGGGTGACTCCAGGGCGGCCTCGATGGCGAGCTCGACTTCATCCGGCAGCTTTTTTCCGTCGCTGTCGAAGAATTTGATGCCGTTATCCGGGTAAGGATTGTGAGAGGCGCTGATGACGATGCCCGCGCGGGCGCGGAGCGTGCGCGTGAGGTAAGCGATGGCCGGGGTGGGCATGGGCCCTAACAGGCCTACATCCACTCCGGCGGACGTGAATCCGGCCTCGAGCACGGATTCGAACATGTAGCCGGAAATACGCGTGTCTTTGCCGATGAGAACCCCACCGTTGCGACCCTCGGCAAGGACCCGCCCGGCGGCCCAGCCGAGCTTGAGCACGAAATCCGGCGTAATCGGGCTTTCACCGACCCGGCCGCGAATGCCGTCGGTGCCGAAATAGCGCTTCATCCGGCCGCTTCCGCGCGGGGAGACCGGAAACGCCTGACCCGTTCGGCGATGCGCAAAGCGTCCACGGTGGGTGCCACGTCGTGCACGCGAATCAGGCGCGCGCCGTTCAGGTAAGCCATCAGCGCCAGAGCGACGCTGCCGTGCACCCTATCGTCTATCGGGCGATCCAGGAGCGTTCCAATCATCGATTTGCGCGACAAGCCCACCATCACAGGATAGTTCGTTGCCGCGAGCACGCCGAGTTCCGCCAGCAGGCGGAGATTGTGCTCGACGGTTTTGCCGAAACCAAATCCGGGATCGACGTAGATCTGGCCTCGGGATATGCCGGCGCGCTCGCAGGCGTCGGCGCGCTGGACGAGAAAATCCCGCACTTCCGTCACCACGTCCTGGTAGCGGGGATCCGCCTGCATGGTCCTGGGCTCCCCCTGCATGTGCATCAGACACACGTCGACGCCGAGTTTGCCGGCCATCTCCAGCGCGCCTTCATCGCGCAGAGCGCGCACGTCGTTGATCATGGAGGCCCCGGCGGAAACCGCCTGGCGCATCACCGCGGGCTTGCTGGTGTCGATGGAAATCCGCGTCGGCAGCTCGGAGGCGATGGCCTCGACGACCGGAATCACCCGCTCGAGCTCTTGTTCCACCGAAACCGGCGCAGCGCCGGGCCGAGTGGACTCACCCCCCACGTCGATGATGACGGCGCCTTCGGCGTGCATGCGCCTTGCCTGCTCGAGGGCAAGCGAGGGAGTGACGAATCGACCGCCGTCGGAAAAAGAATCCGGAGTGACGTTGAGGATCCCCATGACCATGGGGAGGCCGTCGGCGAGGCCGCCTTGACGCGGCCTGCTACCGGTGACGAACGCTTCGCTTGCCGCTGGCGCGGTCATTTAACGCCCGCAATGCTCCGCGGCCGCCGTCTGCGCGGCCGCACTCAGTGCTGGCTGGCGGGTCCGCCGATTTTCCCCGAAGGCTTGTCCTTTTTGCCCTCACCGGCCTCGGCCTCGCCCG
>DATIPL010000609.1:0-1623 GCA_035471965.1 Gammaproteobacteria bacterium | reverse complement strand
CGGGCGTCCGGTTCCAAAGCGGAAGAGACCACCGACTGAAATAACGGTGCCAGGCGCTGTTTGTTCCGGGGAGAAGCTGCAGAAAGTGCTGGCGCGCGCGGGTTTAGGCTCTCGTCGGGCGATCGAAGACTGGATCCGGGCCGGCCGGATCAAGGTCAACGGCGAGCCGGCCGGAATAGGTGCCCGAATCTCCGACACGGATGTCGTTCAGGTGGATGGCCGGCGCCTGAGCCTGCCGCAATCCCGCCCGGCGTTGCGCGTGCTCATGTACCACAAGCCGCCCGGTGAAGTCTGCACCCGCCGGGATCCGGAAGGGCGTCCCACCGTGTTCAGCAGCCTGCCCAAGCTTCGTGGTGAACGCTGGATTGCAGTCGGGCGGCTGGATGTCAACACCGGCGGCCTGCTTCTGTTCACCAACGACGGCGAGCTGGCCAACCGACTGATGCATCCTTCCGCCGAGGTCGCGCGGGAATATGCGGTGCGCGTGCGCGGGGTCGCCGGCTCTGAAACGCTCGAGCGGCTGCGAAAAGGCGTCGACCTCGAAGACGGTGTGGCGCGGTTCGACTCCATCATCCCCGCAGGCGGCGAGGGCGCCAACCAGTGGTTCCATGTCGTAATCAAAGAGGGGCGAAAGCGTGAGGTGCGCCGACTTTGGGCCTCTCAGGGCCTGGAAGTGAGCCGGCTCATCCGAGTCCGCTACGGCAGTGTCGCCCTGCCGAGGTGGCTGCGGGCGGGGCGATTCGCGGATCTGGAGGCGCGCGATATCGACGCGCTGTGCGATCTGGTGAAGTACGAACGACCGGATCATAAGCGGGCGGAGCCGCAAGGCCGCAACGGATCCATGCGCCAGCATCGAGTACGCAAAAAGGCCGGAGGCCGCAGGCGATAGACCGCAGGCAATAGACCCTGGACGGGGAAGTGACCATCACTTTATCCCGTTTTTTTCCGCGAACCGCCAGCCATCATCTCCGGATCGATAGACCCCTCTCGCCGATCCGGAATCACGGGCCACTCGTTTGTCGAACGGCCTGGTCCAATGAAATTCGCGCGAGCGCGCCGCTGCAGCGGACCTCGTTCAAATGAAAGCGACGTATCGCAGTCTATATAATCGCCTCTTCGACGCTTACGGTCCGCAGCAGTGGTGGCCTGCGGATGATGCCTTCGAGATGATGCTGGGCGCGATATTGATTCAGCACACCGCCTGGCCGAATGCGAGCCGTGCTATCGACAATCTGAGAAGCGTCGGTCTGCTGGCGCCCGAGCCGCTCGACGGTACCAAACTTGAACGTCTTACAGCGCTCATTCGACCGGCCGGCGTTTACAAGGTCAAAGCGCGACGTATTCAGGCCTTTGTGCGCTGGTATCGCTCCAACGGTGGATATTCCGCGCTGCGCGCGCTTTCCACCCCCGAGCTTCGACAGTCGCTGTTGTCGGTGCACGGCATTGGCCCGGAGACGGCCGATGATATTCTCGTTTACGCTTTCGATCGCCCGGTGTTCGTCGTCGATGCCTACGCGCGGCGGTTGTTCAGTCGCTACGGGCTGGACCGACGAGACCAAAAGTATCTGCAGCTCAAGGCGAGGGTCGAGTCCGGTTTCCCGAGGGATGCCGCGGTCCTGGGGG
>DATIPL010000608.1:0-4999 GCA_035471965.1 Gammaproteobacteria bacterium | reverse complement strand
TTCATGTTCATCCTCATCAATCTGGTGGTGGACATTCTTTACTCGATTCTGGACCCGCGCGTCCGGCTCAAGGACGTGAAGGCATGAGCGCCACCACCGAGCATCTGGCCGCTTCGGCTCTGTCCGAGCAGGCGCGGGCGCAAACGCCTTTCCGGCGCTTTGTATCGGATTTTTTCGAAAGCAAGGTGGCCACGGGCGCGAGCGTGATGCTTTCGGTGATCATCATTATTGCTTTGTTCGCCCCGCTGATTTCTCCACAGAATCCTTATGATCTCGCGGTGGTGGACGTGATGAACGCGCGGCTGGAGCCGGGCGAGCAGTCCTGGTCGGGCGATCTGAGGTTCCTGCTCGGCAGCGACGGAGCCGGGCGCGACATGCTGAGCGCGATCTTCTACGGACTTCGCATCAGCCTCGGCGTCGGAGTGATGAGCGGCATCATCGCCATGATCATCGGCATGGCGGTTGGTCTGACGGCCGCTTACTTCGGCGGGCGCACCGACACCGTGATCATGCGCATCGTGGATCTGCAGCTCAGCTTTCCGGCGATTCTCATCGCTCTGGTGCTGATCGCGATACTGGGCAAGGGCGTGGACAAGGTCATTATCGCGCTGGTCACCGTGCAGTGGGCCTATTACGCCCGCACCGTGCGCGGGAGCGCGCTGGTGGAGCGGCGCAAGGAGTACATCGAGGCGGCCACCTGTCTCGCCCTGTCCCACCGGCGGATCGTGTTTCGTCATCTGCTTCCCAACTGTCTTCCGCCGATGATCGTCGTCGGCACGCTGCAGACGGCGCACGCCATCTCCCTGGAGGCGACGCTCAGCTTCCTGGGCCTGGGCCTTCCGCAGACGGAGCCCTCTCTCGGTCTGCTCATCGCCAACGGCTTCGAATACATGCTCTCGGGCAAGTACTGGATCAGCTTCTTCCCGGGAATCGCACTGCTGTTGACGATCGTCACCATCAACCTTGTCGGCGATCAGCTGCGGGATGTGCTGAATCCGAGACTGGAAAGATAAGGTCGATGGTATGTCGAATGTCGAATAGCGAATATCAAATATCGGGAAGTGGCCGCGTCGGTTTGCGTCAGGTCTCCCGACATTCGACATTCGATATACGACGTACGAACCCAAGCTTACGGCGAAGCCCGAAAGCCCGATCATGCCGACGCCCACGCTCGAAGTCGTCAACCTGAAGACCCACTTCTTCACGAAGAACGGCGTCGTCAAGGCCGTTGACGGGATCAGCTTCGAGGTGAACAAGGGCGAAGTGCTGGGTCTGGTCGGAGAGTCCGGATCCGGAAAGACCGTCACCGGCTTTTCCATCATCGGACTGGTGGATCCCCCGGGCAAAGTGGTGGACGGTGAAATCCTTTTACATGGCCGTGATCTGGTCCAGCTTCCCGACGACGCGATGCGGAATCTGCGGGGATCGAAGGTCGCAATGATCTTCCAGGACCCCATGATGACTTTGAACCCGGTGCTGCGCATAGACACTCAGATGGTGGAAGCCGTGCGGGCACATAGAAACGTCAGCCGTGAGACGGCCTATCAGCGGGCCCGCGAAACCCTGGTCGCCGTGGGGATCGCCTCTCCCGAAGAAAGGCTCAAAGCCTATCCGCATCAGTTCTCCGGCGGCATGCGTCAGCGCGTCGCCATTGCAATTGCGCTGCTCAACGAACCGGACTTGATCATTGCCGACGAGCCCACTACCGCGCTGGACGTGACCATACAGGCGCAAATACTTTTCGAGGCACAGAAACTTTGCCGCCGCACCGGAACCGCGATGATCTGGATCACACACGACCTCACCGTGGTCGCCGGACTCGCGGATCGCATTTGCGTCATGTACGCGGGACGCGACGTGGAGCACGGCAGCGTGGACGAAGTGCTGGATACGCCGCTGCATCCCTATACTCACGGACTCATCGGTTCCGTGCCCAGCCGGAACCGCCGCGGCAGGCCGCTGCACCAGATACCCGGCATGACGCCTTCGCTCCTGAATCTACCGCCGGGCTGCGCATTTCGCGCCCGCTGCCCGCGGGCAACGGAGATTTGCCTGGAACAACCTCCGGTGAATTCCCACGGCCCCGGTCGCACCGCGCGTTGTTTTCATCCGCACGTCGAAGGTTGAGCATGGAAGGCTTCGATAAACCGAAGTGCCGGCTTCGGTTGCCGCTTTCCAGAGCCCGAATGGAGGCTTTGATGAGCGGGAGGGTGGCTTCGAGGGGACAGGGTCGCGATGCCGGGCATCGCGACCTGTTCCCGGCTCTGGAATTACTGAAGTGACATGGCGACGCCGATTATAGAAATCCGCAATGTGTCAAAACGCTTCGTCAAGCCACTCGACGTGGCCGGAAAGATTGCGCAGCGCCTGGGCGCCGACGTGCACGAAGAAGTCGTTCACGCGGTGGATGAGGTGAGCTTCAGCATTCAAGAAGGGGAGGTGGTCGGGCTGGTGGGCGAATCGGGCTGCGGCAAATCGACCCTGGGGCGCATGGTTGCCGGTATCCTGGCGCCTTCTTCCGGCCAGATCCTTTACCGTGGCAGCGATCTCGTCACGATGCCTCCAGAGATGGCGCAGCGCGCGGCGCTGAAGGTGCAAATGATCTTTCAGGATCCGTTTGCATCATTGAATCCGCGAATGCGGGTTGCGGATATTATCGGCGAGGCGCCGCTCGTTCACGGCATCATCGATAAAGGCGAGTTCGACGACTACGTGGACGAGGTGCTCAAGCAGTGTGGCCTGGATCCGAGCTTCAAGCGCCGTTATCCGCACCAGTTTTCAGGCGGCCAGCGTCAGCGTATCGGGATTGCGCGGGCGCTCGCGGTCAAGCCCGAGTTTATGGTCTGCGACGAATCCGTTGCCGCCCTCGACGTTTCCATCCAGGCGCAGATTCTCAATCTGTTCATGGAGCTGCGCGAAAATCTCAATCTCACCTATCTGTTCATCAGCCACGACCTGGGCGTGGTCGAACATCTGAGTGACCGCGTGGTGATCATGTACCTCGGCAGAATTGTGGAATGCGCGGCTACGGATACGCTGTTCGACAGCCCCAACCACCCTTACACCCAGGCGCTCCTGCGTGAGGTGCCGCGTCTGGAAAGCCGGCGCTCTGAGTTTCAGCCCATCCGCGGCGAAATCCCTTCACCGCTCGAGCCCCCGACCGGCTGCCATTTTCATCCGCGTTGCCCCCGCGTCATGGATCGGTGCAGAGTCGAGGTGCCGGCGCTGAAAACGGTGCAGACGCGCTGGCAATCCGCTTGTCATCTGAATGATCGCTGATACGGGACGCGGTTGGTCCTCACCATTCCTCATGGTGACGAAAATTCCCTCTAATGCGTTTGCGCAATGTGCACCGGCGGCCGCCGGCGCTCAGGCTCAGGCGTTCGCGGTATCGCGGATGCCGTAGGCTTCCCTCAGGGCCAGAATGGCGGCACCGGAAATGTAGAACGCGCCGGCGGTGTAAGTCTGTGAGGCTTCATCCCACTGCCAGTCGCGGGCGCGCCAGTTGATCAGCCATGCGTCGCTGTTCTGGGTAATGCCGCGGAGCTGCCGGGTAATCTGGGATATCTCCTGGCCGAGATCGTCGTAGCGCTGGTAGCCGCCGGCGGCGAGCAGGGCCTGCAGCTCGCCACGGCCGGTCTGGCCGTCGAAATTTCTGGCGAATACCCGCAACACTTTGCGCCCCGACTCGTCCAGGGAACGAACCAGCGCGAGGGCTTCGTCCTCGCTCAAGGGATAGGAGACGTTATCTTCCGGGTCCCAGCTGAGGTCCCGGAACGAGGTTTTGAGGTCAGATATTTCCGCGCTCAAGATATCCAGCAGCTCGCGACGCGCTCCCGGCGTGAGCCGCTGAAGATGAGTTTCGTCGATAAAAAACCCGCTCATGAACATGACCCTCCAGGGCGGAATGATGCCGGGTCGTCTGAAACAACTGCCGGCGGATTATTCGGCGATTCCTGCGCCGCAACCTTTTAACTAACACGAATGCGCGTATATGGAAAGGCGGGTCATAGAATAACGGATCTCCGGGCGGCAGGTTCGTTCACGGCGACAGGGGAAAGCTCAGAGCGACTTCCAGGCCGTTCTCGCCGCCGAGCGCGACGTCGGCTTTGTGGATGCGAACAACCGCCGCGACGAGGCTCAGTCCCAGACCGTTGCCGGGGGCGCTGCGGCTGGATTCGAGCCGCACGAAGCGCTCGAATACGCGGCCGCGTTCCGATTCAGGGATCCCCGGGCCGCTGTCACGAATGACCACCCGGGCGCGCTCGTCGTTGCGGGACAGCGCAATCTCGACCCGGCCGCCCCCGGGTGTGTACTTGATGGCGTTGTCCAGCACGTTGGCGATCGCCTGAAACAGGAGATCCCTGTCGCCCGATGTCTTCAGTCCCTCCTCGATGCTGGCGGTGAAAGTCTGCTCTCTTTCATGAGCGAGCGGCTCGTAGAGCTCGACGACGTCGCGCACGAGCCGGGAAAGACTCACAGGCTCGAATCCCGAGGTCCGCTGCCCGGCTTCGATGCGGGCGATGCGCATCAGGGCGTTGAACGTGGACAGCAAGCTGTCGGCTTCGGCGATGGCGTCCTGGATATCGGCCGGATCCGGGTGCGTTTGCACGTTGATGGCTTCCAGCCGGTTCCTGAGCCGTGTCAGCGGCGTCCGGAGATCGTGCGCGATATTGTCCGAAACGTGACGCACACCATCCATCAGCGTCTGGATCTGGTCCAGCATGCTGTTCAGATTTTCCGTGAGCTGATCGAAATCGTCTCCGCTGCCTTCGGAAGGGATGCGCCGGGAGAGATCTCCCTGGATGATCTCGCGGCTGGTCTGGTTAATGGCCTCGATGCGCCGCACCGTGCTGCGTGACATCATCGCGCCTCCTGCGACGCCAAGCAGCACGGTGAATCCGAAACCCCATCCCAGCGTGCGAACAATGAGCTGTCGGGTTTCGGTGAGCTCGTGCATGTCCCTTCCCACGAGAAGCTGGAATCCGCCGCGAAGCAC
>DATIPL010000607.1:0-2251 GCA_035471965.1 Gammaproteobacteria bacterium | reverse complement strand
GGCGAAGCTCAAAAGCGATCTCACCCGCTTATTGAAGGGACTCGACGATGGCGTCGATGTCTCGGTGAAAGTGGACAGCAAGATCGCTTCTCACGCGGTGCAAAAAGGCGTCGAGCACCTGAAAAACGTAAAGAACGTCATTGCCGTGGCCTCGGGCAAGGGAGGCGTCGGCAAATCCACCGTGGCGGTCAACCTCGCGCTGGCCCTGTCTGCAGAGGGGGCCAAGGTGGGTGTTCTGGACGCCGATATCTACGGCCCGAGCCAGCCGCGTATGCTCGGCATCAGCGGACAGCCGGACTCCAAGGACGGCAAGTCGCTGGAGCCCATGGTGAGTTATGGCATCCAGGCCATGTCCATCGGTTTCCTCATCGACGAGGAGACGCCGATGATCTGGCGCGGCCCGATGGTGACCCAGGCGCTGGAGCAGTTGCTCAAGGACACCAACTGGCGGGATCTCGACTATCTCATCATCGACCTTCCGCCCGGCACCGGAGACACACAGCTTACCCTGGCACAAAAGGTCCCGGTGAGCGGCGCGGTGATTGTCACCACGCCCCAGGACATCGCCCTCCTCGACGCGAGGAAGGGCCTGAAAATGTTCGAGAAGGTTCAAGTGCCGGTGCTCGGAATCGTGGAAAACATGAGCACCCACGTTTGCAGCCAGTGCGGCCACGAGGAGCACATTTTCGGCGAGGGCGGCGGCGCCCGCATGGCGGAGCAGTACAAGGTCGATTTTCTCGGGGCGCTGCCGCTTGCGCTCGCCATCAGGGAAGACGCAGATGGCGGACAGCCGACGGTCGTGAAGGATCCCGACGGTCCAATCGCCGTCAGCTACCGGGACATCGCCCGGCGCGTCGCCGCGAAACTGTCGCTGCAGGCCAAGGACTACAGTCAGGCGTTTCCGAAGATTGTCATCCAATAAGGGATGGTGGATGGTTGATGGGGACGAGCCACAAAAGCGCCCCTTCTTCCCCATCTACCATCTGCCATTTACCCGGCGCCGTGTCCGACCTGATCGCAGTAATTAACGCACTCATTCACCCTAAAGAAAGATTCACCGGACATGTCCATCAAACCCGACAAGTGGATCCGGCGC
Organism: Gammaproteobacteria bacterium; assembly: GCA_035471965.1. Lineage (GTDB taxonomy): Bacteria > Pseudomonadota > Gammaproteobacteria > HK1 > HK1 > CAMYJH01. Next base: position 1,155 of record DATIPL010000607.1, on the reverse strand, counting down.
ATGGTCGCCGAACACGGGCTGATCGAGCCCTTCCAGTCAGATCAGATCCGCGAGGTCGACGGGCGGCGCGTGATTTCCTTTGGAACCTCGAGCTATGGCTACGACATCCGTTGCGCAGACGAATTCAAGATTTTCACCAACATCAACTCGGCCATCGTCGATCCAAAGAACTTCGACAGCAACAGCTTCGTGGATCTCAGGTCGGACGTGTGCATCATTCCGCCCAATTCTTTTGCACTGGCGCGCACCGTGGAGTATTTCCGCATTCCGAGAAACGTGCTGACCATCTGCCTCGGAAAATCCACCTACGCGCGGTGCGGAATCATTGTCAACGTGACGCCGCTTGAGCCGGAATGGGAAGGACACGTGACGCTCGAATTCTCGAACACCACGCCGCTGCCGGCCAGGATATATGCCAACGAGGGCGTGGCGCAGGTGATTTTTCTGGAATCGGACGAAGTGTGTGAAACCTCCTACGCCGACCGGGGCGGCAAATACATGCAGCAGCGGGGCGTGACCCTGCCGAAGACATGAGCGGTCAAGAGACCCTGCAACCGGCTCGAGCACAGACGACGCCCCCGGCTGCCCCGCCGGGGCTGTTAAGACGCCTGGCGATCATATGCTATGACGGCTTGCTCTTGTTCGCCGTCTTATTCGCGGCAACCGCCATCGTACTGCCCCTGAACCGCGGACAGGCCTTCGCCCCCCAAAACCCGCTCTACAGCGTCTACCTGCTCGTGGTGAGCTTTTTCTACTTTGGATGGTTCTGGACCCACGGAGGCCAGACGCTGGGCATGCGGGCTTGGGGCGTGCGTCTCCTCGGTCGGCGCGCGAGCCGGGTCTCCTGGCGGGAATGCCTGGTCAGGTATCTGGCCGCGCTTCTTTCCCTGATTCCATTCGGAGTCGGATTTCTGTGGGCAGGCGTAGATCGTGAAAAACGCGCATGGCACGACCGCATTTCCGGCACCCGGCTGGTCGTTCAACCCGGCCTCCAGAGAGAAATCCGGTGAGGCTCAGAGCCTTCGCATCATCGCCATGCCGATGGCGAGGAAGACGAGCGTCGGCAATACCGCACTCAGGAACGGATTCAAACCGTAGACCAGACCGATGTCTCCCGAAATCTGATTGACGACGTGAAACGCCATTCCGACCATC
>DATIPL010000606.1:0-3770 GCA_035471965.1 Gammaproteobacteria bacterium | reverse complement strand
GTCAGGCCGGTCTTCTTCACCACCAGGGTGGCGAAGTGGCTGGCCAGCGCGGTAAGAACGAGCACGAAAATCAGCACCATGGAGAAGGACACGATGATACGAACCGAGGGAACCGAGATGATCTTGGCGAGCAGCGCGGCGATGTCCCCGGAGAAGGCCAGGCCCAGCCAGATGGCGATGATCCAGCCGGCAAGCGAGATCGCTTCCTTGAAGAATCCTCTCACCACGCTGATGACCGCCGACAGCAGTATGACCAGCAGGATGAGCCAATCGATCCAGATCATGACGACGGTGAAGTCAGGATTCCGGATACTGCACGACCATGCCCTTCAAGTCGGTTTCCGCCTGCAGCTTTTTTACCAGCTCTCCGGCCCGCTCCCGGGCGAGCTCCGGGCCGACGAAGACCCGCGTGATCTCCTTGCCGTCCACCCGTGCGGTTTCGATAAAGGCCACGTAGCCCATTTTCTTCAGCTTGTCGCGAAGCGCGACGGCGTTCTCGGCGCTCGAGAAGCTGCCGAGCTGAATCGCCCAGGCGGCGGGGGCGCTCTCCGCTTTCGGTGCCTCGGGCTCCGGCGCGGGAACGGGGACGGATTTCTTTTCCGTCGCCGGCGGCCTGGCCGCGGCCGTAACCGGCTTTGGAGGTTCGGCCGGCGCAGCAGGTCTTGCGGGCTCGCTCTCGGGAACGACCTGGCGCCTGGCCTCGGCGCTCGCCAGCGGCGTCTTGGGCTCGGTCAGAGGAACGATACGGGAGCTGAATTCATCCTCGCTCCTGGCCGGCAGCGTCGCATGCTCGATGCGCACTTCCGGCTCCGAAGTGCGATCCAGAATCATGGGTATGAAAATGACGGCCAGCAGCACCAGCACGGCGGCGCCCACCAGGCGCTGTTTGAGCGGCTCATCCATGGGCCAAGTTTCCGGTCACGCTTGTGAAGATTCAAGCTCGACGACGCTGCGCACCGTCTCGAACGATCCGAAAACGACGATGCGGTCGTCGGGCGCGCTGTTTTCTCTCGCCGCGGCAAGGGCGGCGCGCGGATCCGCGTGCATGGAAACACCGGCGCGTACCCCCGCGGCCTCGAGCGCCCCGGTGGTCTGCGCCGACGATGCGCCCCGGGGAGGACTCAGCACCGCCAGGTGCCAGTGGTGAATGCAGTCCTTCAGCGCCCCGGCGACACCGGCAATGTCCTTGTCCGCGTACATGGCGAACACCGCCCGGGTCCTGCCCTCGAACGGTGACTGCCTGAGCGTCACCGCCAGCGCCTCGGCAGCCTGGGGATTGTGCGCCACGTCCAGCCAAAGTTGTGGCGCTGAGGAAACGACCTGCTGGCGCCCGCTGAGGCGGCAGCGCTCGAGCCCCTCGCGGACAGCGGCCGCATCGACGGGAAATCTCTGCTCGAGCAGATGCAGCGCCATCAGCACCGCAGAGGCGTTGCTCAGCTGACAATCTCCGGCGATGCCGGGCATCGGTAGCGTCCAGGACTTCGTTCCCGGCCCCAGCCAGCGCCAACCGCTTTCCCTTCGCTCGAAGTCGTAGTCGACGCCGGCACGATAAAGCAGGGCTCCGGCTTGATTCACCGCTTCGAGAAACCCTTGCGGCGGCTCGAGGTCGGCGCACACGACCGGTCGCCCGCTCCTGCAGATGCCGGCTTTTTCCCGCCCGATCTGATCGCGGCTTTGCCCCAGCCAGTCGGTGTGATCGACGCCGATGCTCGCGATCAGGGCAAGGTCCGCGTCGAACATATTCACCGCGTCCAAACGTCCCCCGAGCCCCACTTCCAGAAGCGCCAGGTCCAGGTCCGCGTCTCGCAGAATTCGCGCCGCCGCCAGGGTGCGAAATTCGAACCAGGTCAGCATCACTTCACCACGCGCATCCGCAACCGCCTCGAACGCCTGCAGCAGGACCCCATCGTCGACCGCTTTACCGGCGATGCGGACGGTCTCGTTGAAGCTGACGAGATGCGGCGAGGTATAGGCGCCGGTGCGATAGCCCGCCGCGGACAAGATCGCCTCGAGCATGGCGACGCAGGAGCCCTTACCATTGGTGCCGGCGACGCTGATCAACGGAAAGGGAAGCGGCAGCAGGCCCATTTCCCGCGCAACAGGGAGACAGCGCTCCAGACCGAGATCGATGCCGCGCGGGTTGAGGCGTTGCTGCCAGTCGAGCCACTTGCTCACGGAGTCGAAGCGCACGGCGGATCCCGGAGGCGCCGGAGGCGGCAGATCGTCGACTGTGACGGTGGCGTTCAGGGCGCGGGTTGTTGCGTCAGCATAGTGAGCAGCGACGAAATGCGATCACGCATTTCGCGTCGGTCGACGATCATGTCGATAGCGCCGTGCTCGAGCAGGAATTCGCTGCGCTGGAAACCTTCCGGCAGCGTTTCCTTCACCGTTTGCTCGATCACCCGCGGTCCGGCGAATCCAATCAGCGCGTTGGGCTCGGCGATATTGACGTCGCCGAGCATTCCCAGGCTGGCCGAGACCCCGCCCATGGTCGGATCGGTGAGCACCGAGACGAAGGGCAACCCGCGCTCGCTGAGCCGGGCGAGTGCCGCGCTGGTCTTGGCGAGCTGCATCAGCGAGATGAGCGCCTCCTGCATGCGCGCGCCGCCGCTGGCGGCGAAACAGACGACCGGGATCTTTTTGTCGACGGCCTCGTTGATGCCGCGAACGAAGCGCTCGCCGACCACCGCGCCCATGGATCCGCCCATGAAGCCGAATTCGAAGGCGGAGGCCACCAGGGGAACGCCCTTGACCCGTCCGCTCATGACCACCAGGGCGTCGTTTTCCCCGGTCTTTCGCTGGGCCTGGGCCAGGCGATCCCGGTATCGTTTACCGTCCCTGAATTTGAGCACGTCCTTCGGCCACAGATCGGCGCCGATTTCGTTACGCGGTTCGGGATCGAGAAACTGATTGAGGCGGCGCCTTGCGCTTTGACGGATGTGATGGCCGCACTTGGGGCAAACTTCGACGCTGCGCTCGAGCTCGGCGCGGTAGAGCACCGCCTCGCACTTCGGACACTTGGTCCAGAGCCCCTCGGGAACCGATCGCCGGCTGCCGCCTTCGGTACGAATGCGCGACGGGATGAGTTTCTTGAACCAGCTCATGAGTGAAGACCTCCCCCGGGTCTGCTGCGTCAGCCGGCCGCCGCCGTCTCGGCGCGCGCATCCATGGCCCGACGCATCTCCGCCAGCACCTCCGCGACAGCTTGCGGAATGTCCTGCGGACGATCCGACAGCGATTCTACGGTTCTGACCAGGGCGCTGCCCACCACCACCGCGTCGCTGACGGCGGCAACCTCCGCCGCCGTCTTTCCGTCGCTGATGCCGAAGCCCACGCCCACCGGCAGATCCGTGAACCGCTTGATCTCGTTCACCTTTTCCGCCACCGAGGCAATGTCCAGGTTTGATGCCCCGGTCACCCCCTTCAAAGATACATAGTAAACAAATCCGCTGGCAGTATCGCAGATGCGCCGGATGCGCGCCTCGTCCGATGTGGGCGCGAGCAGAAAGATGAGATCGAGGCCATTGGCCCGCACTGCCGCCAGAAATTCGTCCGCCTCCTCCGGCGGCAGGTCCACGGTGAGCACGCCGTCCACGCCGGCGTCGGTCGCCGACTTTGCAAACGCCTCGTAGCCGGCAATTTCGAAGGGATTGAGATAGCCCATCAGCACCACGGGCGTGCTCGTGTTCTGCTGTCTGAAGGCGCGCACCATTTCCAGCACCCGGGTGAGATTGGTGCCTCCGCGCAGGGCCCGCTCGCTGGCCCGCTGA
>DATIPL010000605.1:0-5874 GCA_035471965.1 Gammaproteobacteria bacterium | reverse complement strand
CACTTCCGGAACGTAGTTGTCGGGCAGCCCGCCCTGTCGCTTCGCCAGCCCCGCCTCTTCATATGTTAGGCCATAGCGACGCTGAATTTCCTCGGTGAGCTGCTTGCCTCCGAAGGTCTGCTCACGCGCGTACACGATCTTGTTATCCGTGAGTACGCTGAGAGCCGTCATCGTGGAGCCGATGTCGACCAAAGCCACAGTTTCGCCAATGCCGCCGGTGGGCATGTCTCTGGCCAGGACGCTGAATGCGTTCTCCAGAGCAAAAGCTTCCACGTCGATGATCTTGCAGCTAAGACCCGCAATATCCGCCGCCGCAACGCGGGCGTCGACGATTTCAGAGCGAGAGGCGGCGAGGAGAACATCCATGCGATCGGGATCGGATTCGCTGGCGCCGATGACTTCGAAGTCCAGATTGACTTCGTCCAGGGAGTAGGGGATGTACTGGTCGGCTTCCAGCTGGATCTGGCTCTCCATCTCGTCCTCGGAGAGATTGCCCGGCATGGTGATGACCTTGGTAATCACCGAAGAGCCGGCAACGGCCAGGGCGGCAAACTTGTTCTTGGTCCCCGCGCGCTTCAGGGCGCGGCGGATGGTTTCCCCGACTGCCTCCACGTCGGTGATGTTCTTTTCCACCACCGCGTTGGAGGGCAGCGGCTCGACGGCATAGCTCTCCACCTTGTATTTATTGCCGCCACCGCTGAGCTCCAGCAGCTTGACGGCGGTCGAACTGACGTCGATGCCGATGACCGGCGTATGCTTCCGAGAAAACAATCCCACGATTTTTCCCTTTTAATCCCCGCGGTTAGCGAAAAATTGTGCGTCTATACATTAACTCGCCTAACTATAGACCAAGAAAATTGTCAATCCAAAGTCGAATTCGCCGCCACTCAAGGGCTTAGCGGCGATTCGGGCCGCCGTTTCCGCGCCGCCGGACTCGACCGCCGGTGCTCCGGATCCGGCTTGCCGGCGGCCCCGGAGGCGTCAGCTGCCGGGAGGCCGTTCGCCCGGCGTCCGGCCGACGTCTACAGCCCTAACCATAGCCGCTGGACGGCCCCCCGGGCGTTCCAGACCGCGGGGGTGTGAAGCGCCTCGCAATTTGGACTAAAGTGCCGGAACGATCGGCACCCCTTGGATTAGAGTGTAGTCAATGCCACGACTTTCGAGCGCATTGCGCGTAGTCGGGTTTCTCGTGCTTCTCGGCGGGCTCGGTTCGCTGTTGGTGGCCACCGGGGTCTACTGGTACCTCAACCCGAAACTACCCTCCATCGAGGTCCTGAAGGATGTCAAGCTTCAGGTGCCGCTGCGCGTCTACTCCCGTGATGGAACCCTGATTGCGGAGTTCGGTGAGAAACGGCGCTCGCCCGTGCAACTCGCCGAAGTGCCCAGGAACATGATCAATGCGGTGCTCGCATCGGAAGACGACCGTTTCTATGAGCATCCGGGCGTGGATTGGCAGGGGATCACCCGCGCCGTCATCCATCTGCTTCGCACCGGAGAAAAAGGCCCGGGCGGCAGCACAATCACAATGCAAGTGGCGCGCAACTTTTTCCTCAGCCGCGAAAAGACCTACGTGCGCAAGCTCAACGAGATACTTCTGGCGCTGAAAATCGAGCGCGAGCTCAGCAAGGACGAGATTCTCGAGCTTTATCTCAACAAGATTTTTCTTGGTCACCGCGCCTACGGCGTGGGGGCGGCGGCGCAGGTTTACTACGGAAAGTCCCTGGATCAGCTCGATCTTCCGCAGCTGGCAATGATCGCGGGACTGCCCAAAGCGCCGTCCCGGTTCAACCCGGTGGTGAATCCGGACCGGGCGCTGGCGCGCCGCAATTACGTGCTCGGTCGCATGCGGGAGCTCGACTACATCACGCAGGCGGAATTCGAGACCGCGACCAGATCTCCGGTTTCGGCATCGGTGTACGGGCTAAAGGCTGAGCTCAATGCCCCTTACGTGGCCGAGATGGCGCGCGTATACATGGAGGAGAAGCTGGGCGAAGACGCGTATACCGGCGGCTACCGGGTGTACACGACCCTGGACTCGCGGCTGCAGCCGGCTGCAGCCGATGCTCTTCGACGGGCGCTGCTGGCGTATGACCGGCGACACGGTTTCCGGGGCCCGGAACTCAAGCTCGACCCGGAGCTTGATCTCCAGGCCATCGAGAAAGCGATCGCGGACATTCCGGACGTCGGCGGGCTGAAACCCGCTGCGGTGCTGTCTGTCGAAGAGCAATCGGTTAGCGCGCTGGTCGAGGGCGCAGGCGAGATCGAAATTCCCTGGGCCGGACTTCAATGGGCGCGGCGGCACCTGGACGAAAATCGACTCGGGCCGGAGCTCACGCAGGCCGACGAGGTGCTGAGCAAGGGGGACGTGATTCGAGTCGAATTCAAGGAGGAAGGCTGGGAGCTGGCACAGATCCCCGAGATTGAGGGCGCCATCGTCGCTCTTGACCCCAACGATGGTGCCGTGCTCGCTTTGTCCGGGGGCTTCGACTTTTATCGCAGCAAGTTCAACCGGATCATCCAGGCCGAGCGCCAGCCCGGATCGGCATTCAAGCCTTTCGTCTATTCCGCCGCCATGGAGAACGGGTTCACGCCGGCAAGCATGATCAATGATGCGCCGGTCGTGTTCAATGATCCTGGAATCGAAGCGGTTTGGCGTCCGGAGAACTACAGCGGCCGATTTTTCGGTCCCACGCGTATCCGCGAAGCCCTGTTCAAATCCAGAAATCTTGTCTCCATTCGCCTGGTGCGAGCAATGGGCGTGGCGCAGACCATCGATCATTTGAAGCGCTTCGGCTTCGACGAGGACAAGCTGCCTAAGAATTTATCCATCGCGCTTGGCAGCGTTACCATCACGCCGCTCGAACTGGCCCGCGGCTTTTCCGTTCTCGCGAACGGGGGTTACCTGGTCGAGCCGTATTTCGTCCTGCGCACACAAAATTCCGACGGCGAAGTCATGGAGCAGGCAATTCCGCGCCGTGTATGTCGAGAGTGCGAATCCTTGGATCAGGTCATCCAGGAAGAGAACCCACCTGCGCCGATCAAAGCTTCGGTGACCCAGGAGGGGGCGGACCCGACGCCATCGGTTGACGAGGGATTCCCGAAGGTGGAGGAGATCGCGCCGGGGCCCGCGCCACGGGTAATTTCTGCCCGCAACGCCTGGATCATGAATTCCATGATGCGCGACGTGATCCGCCGCGGCACCGGCCGGCGCGCGCTGGCACTCGGGCGCAAGGATCTGGCGGGCAAGACCGGAACCACCAACGACCAGCGCGATGCCTGGTTTTCGGGCTTTAATCCGAACATTGTTGCCACAACCTGGGTCGGGTTCGACCAGCTTCAACCTTTAGGGCGCGGTGAAACCGGGGCCAGGGCGGCGCTGCCCATGTGGATTGATTTTATGCGCGAGGCTCTTCGCAACGCGCCGGAGACCATTCTGGAACAACCGGAAGGTCTGGTTACGGTCCGAATAGATCCCGATACCGGCCGCTTGGCGAGCGCGGGGGACGACGATGCAATATTCGAAACCTTCTATAGCGAACGCGCTCCGGAGAGCCTCGCCGAGAACGCGACGCCCACCTCCGGCGGTGGCTCGGGACAAACGGAGGGCGTCACCGAACAGCTGTTTTGAGCACCGGCGTCCGGGCACTCATCTGCAAGATGGAATCGAGGGAATGCGAAACCGTAACAACGACCGCACGTCGCAGATTCGTGAGCGCGTCGCCCAGGAAGCGGCGAGGGTCATGATCGAAGGCGGGACCCGCGATTTCAATCTGGCCAAACGCAAGGCGATGGCGCGGCTGCGGGTGTCGGGAAACTCCATGCTTCCCGGAAACGACGAGGTCGAGCGCGCCATCGAAACTTACCAGCGACTGTTTCTCGGCCATCGTCAGCCGGTCGAGCTCAACGAGCTTCGGCACATCGCCCTGCGGGCGATGAAGTTTCTCAAGCGATTCAAGCCCAGGCTCGTCGGCCCCGTGCTGACCGGCACGGCTGACGAGAACAGCGAAATCTGTCTTCACGTGTTTTCGCAGACCGCCGAGGACATAGCCATCTTCCTGATTGAGAACGGCATCGAGCACGAACCCTCTGAGCGAAAACTGAGAATGGGCGCAGCGGATACGGTACGCATGCCGGCTTTCCGCTTTTTTGCAGATGGGCGGCCCATCGAGCTGGTCGTTTTTCCGGAATCCGGGCGAAGACACCCTCCCTTGAGCCCAATCGACGGACGTCCAATGCGTCGCGCAAACCTCGCCGAGGTGGCTGCGCTCGCCGTGACGGACGAGGGTTGACCGCTCGCGCCAGCGAGGATCAAAGGCGATCTCCGTCTGAAATGTCCGATTCAGCGGGCGGGCCGGCCGTATGGCGGGTTGCCGTCCCGACTCCGTTGCGGAAGCTGTTCGATTACCTGCCCCCCGGCGGCGGGGAAGGCCCGGTGCCGTCGCCCGGCGTCCGCTTGTGTGTTCCCTTCGGTCGAGGGAACCGCATCGGCGTGCTTGTTGACGTTGTCGAAGGCAGTTTCCTTCCCCTGACCAAGCTCAAGCGCGTGGCGTCGGTAGTCGACCGGGTTCCGGTCTTCGATGCCGATTTGCTCGAGTTTCTCACCTGGGTAGCGGACTACTATCACCATCCGATGGGCGAGGTGGTGATGGGCGCGCTGCCGCACGCGCTGCGCGGGGGCCGTTCTCTGCCCGAGCAGGGGATCCCGGCCTGGGCCTTGAGTCCTGCCGGCGCCGAACTCGAGCCGCACCAGGTGGCGCGCGCACCCAGGCAGAAGGCGCTGCTGGAGGTCCTGCGACAGCACCCGGGTGGTCTCAGTGAATCCGAGCTGTCGGAATTCGCGACCCGCTGGCAGGCGCCCATGCGCGCGCTACTGTCACGTGGTCTTGTACAGCGCACCCTGACACCGCCGCGTTCGAAAGCTGGCGCTGCGGTAAGCGGGACGCTTTCGCTCAATCCGAACCAACGGCAGGCCGTCGATAGAATCTTTTCCGCGCGCCGGGAGTTTTCCGCATTCCTGCTCAACGGCGTCACCGGAAGCGGGAAGACGGAAGTCTACCTGGAGCTCATCAACCGTCTCGCGGCTGGCGGTGGTCAAGCGCTGGTGTTGATTCCGGAGATCGGGCTCACGCCGCAGATTGTTTCCCGCTTCCGTGGGCGGCTCGAGGCCGAGGTCGTCGTGCTGCACAGCGGCTTGAGCGACAAGGAGCGCTTCGAAGCCTGGTGTTCCGCTCGCGACGGGCGCGCGTCGGTGATCATAGGCACGCGTTCCGCAGTCTTCGCTCCGCTCAAGAATCCGGGAATCTTCATCGTGGACGAGGAGCAGGACCCGTCTTTCAAGCAGCAGGACGGGTTGCGCTACTCGGCCAGGGATCTGGCAGTGGTGCGGGCGCAGATGTGCTCGAGGCCGGTGGTGCTGGGATCCGCCACGCCATCTCTCGAGACCGTGCACAACGTCTCCCTGGGGCGCTATGCCGAGCTGAATCTGCCGCTGCGGGCCGGAACTGCATCCCCACCTGCCCTGGAGGTCGTCGACATTCGGGGTCGTCCGCTGCGCTCGGGGGTCTCCGAGCCGCTCTTCAGCGCGCTCGAGTCCTGCGTCGATAACGGCGAGCAGGCAATCCTCTTCATCAACCGGCGCGGATTTGCCCCCAGCTACATTTGCCGCTCCTGCGGCTGGGTCGCGGAGTGCAATCGCTGCGACGCCCACATGGTGCTTCACCGTCCCGAAGAACTGCTGCTTTGTCATCACTGCGGTAGCCGGAGGTCTCCACCGGCCGGGTGCCCGCAGTGTGGGAACGGTGCGCTCAGCCACAAGGGTCTCGGCACCCAGCGGGTGGTGGAGGCGCTCTCAGCGCGGCTGCCTGCTGCCCGCAT
>DATIPL010000604.1:0-7368 GCA_035471965.1 Gammaproteobacteria bacterium | reverse complement strand
CCAGGAGCAGCATGGCGGCGCGCGGCATCTGCACGGTCCAGAGCAGGAAATTGACCTGCACCGTTTCCAGGTTCTGGACAACGAAAATGAGGGCGAGAACGCCGATGGCGTAGGCAGCGGTGAGTTTGAGGTTCATGGGTGTATCGCTGTTCTGTTGAAAGTTGCGGATTTTGAACCCGGGACTGTTGGACGAATTCATACCACGGTCAAGTCCCTCGGGTATTCGGTGGCGCATTCGCTGCTCTGTTCAGTCACGATGATGGTGTCGCCGACCCGGGCGCCGAACTCTCCGGGCAAGGTGATGCCGCCGTCCACGGCGAACACCATGCCCGGTTCGAGCACGGTCTTGTCGCCCATCTTGAGCTCGGGCTTTTCCAGCGAGGAGTAACCGATGGCGCGCCCGGTGCGGTAGGCGGTGCCGAGTCCGTGTTTGCAGTAGACCTCCAGCGCTTCGAGGTGGACCTCTTCCGCGGTAACGCCCGGGCGGATGGCGCTGACGGCGGCGCGCTGCGCCTCGACCGCCGCCTCGTAAATGCGGGCCTGCCGGTCGCTCACGCGGCCAACGAAATATTCCCTGTCGTAGCCGAGCTTCAGTTGCTTGAAGTGGGCGATGCAGCAAAAGCACATGTAGACGGGGTCGCCCCATTGGAGCCGTCGCACGGTCGGATGCCGGTGGGTCATGCTGGTGAAGCGAGCGGAATTCAGCACCTGAAGGTTATGAATCACCGGAGTCATGAATGAGTCGGCGTCCTCGGCGCTGATGATTTCGGCCGCCTTGCGGGTGCCGGCGTTCATGCAGGCGAGGCACACCTCGTACTCGGGCACGCCCTCGGCAATGGCGTTCTTGCCCGCTTCGCCCATGGCCACCGCGACCTGTCCCGCCTGGCGCACCTGCTCGAGCTCCTGCGCCGACTTGACCCTGCGAAGCATTGACAGTGCCGGACCCAGATCCACCAGCCGGCCGGCGTCGAGGTGGGCGCGGAGGAATTCGGTCACCACCGGCGGGCAGTGAAAGCGCTCGAAGCCGACCTTCCCCTTCGCCCGGTTCAGGATTTCGAGCAGGGGATCCCGCCATTCGCCGCCGATGCCGTCGGAATAGCCGCGCACCCGGTCGACCCAGGTGAGCGCCGTTGCCATCTCCGTTTCCATCTCCGCGGTGACGAGGGTGGCGTCGCCGGATCGGGGGATGGCCGCAACGGTCGGCCTGCCGAACTCGACCCCGAGATCGCCCCAGTGGGCGGTGAAATAGTAGATGGAGTCCGGGTGGGCCAGCAGGGCGAGTTCGAGGCCCTGGTCCTCGAGCTGCTGCCGAAGTCTCTCTGCACGCGTTCTGAACAGATCGCTCATGGGCTCGATGCCTTTTTAGTGATTAAATGGTGTCTGGAACCGCTTCTTGATTGCAGGCGCCGGAGGACGTCGGCGGATGAGCACGCTCCCCGAGCAGAAACTCTACATCGACGGAGGCTACGTCGAAGCGCGAAGCGGCGAAAGCTTCGAAACGCTCAATCCCGCCAGCGGTGAGGCCCTGTGCAGGGTTCAGCAGGCCGGGGCCGAGGACGTGGAGCTGGCGGTCGAAAGCGCGCGGCGGGGGTTCGAAACCTGGTCGGCCATGAGCGGCGCGGAGCGGGGCCGCGTGCTCAACCGTGCGGCGTCGCTTCTTCGCGAGCGCAACGACGAGCTGGCGCGGCTGGAAGTGCTGGACACCGGCAAGCCCATTCAGGAAGCGGTGGCCGTGGACGTGCATTCGGGCGCGGACTGTGTCGAGTATTTCGCCGGGCTTGCCGCCGGATTTCACGGCGACCACTTCGATCTCGGCGGCGCCTTCGCCTACACGCGGCGGGAGCCTCTCGGCATATGCGCCGGGATCGGCGCCTGGAACTATCCGATACAGATCGCCTGCTGGAAGTCGGGTCCGGCGCTCGCCTGCGGCAACGCCATGGTCTTCAAGCCGGCGGAGCTCACGCCGCTGACGGCGGCAAGACTCGCTGAAATTTACACCGAGGCGGGCGTCCCGAACGGCGTCTTCAACGTGGTGCACGGCGACGGGCGCACCGGACAGCTCTTGAGCCGGCATCCCGGGATCGCCAAGGTATCACTCACCGGCGAGGTGGGTACCGGCAGGCGGGTCATGGCGGACGCCGCCGAGACTCTCAAGCACGTCACCCTGGAGCTCGGCGGAAAGTCGCCGCTGATAATTTTTGCCGACGCCGACATCGACAACGCGGTTTCGGCGGCAATGATGGCGAACTTCTACACCCAGGGTGAGATCTGTTCCAACGGCACCCGGGTGTTCGTCGAGAAAGGCATCCACAATCAGTTTCTCGATGCGCTTCTCACGCGCACGCAGAAATTGCGCATCGGCGATCCCATGGACCCCGAGACCCAGGTGGGCGCGTTGATTTCAAAGCAGCACATGGAAAAAGTCCTGCAATACATCGAAGCGGGTAAGGCCGCAGGAGCGCAGCTGCTTTGCGGTGGCGGCCGTCCCGACGGCCCGGCGCTGGCGCGCGGTAACTTCGTCGAGCCCGCGATATTCGATGCCTGCAGCGACGACATGAAGATCGTCAGGGAAGAGATATTCGGGCCGGTCATGGCCGTGCTCACCTTCGGCGACGAGGACGAGGTCGTAGCCCGCGCCAACGACACCGAATTCGGTCTCGCCGCCGGCGTGTTCACCCGCGACCTTCAGCGGGCCCACCGCGTCGTGGCGAAACTGCAGGCCGGGATCTGCTGGATCAACAACTACAACGTGACCCCCATCGAGATTCCCTTCGGCGGCTACAAGCAGTCCGGCATCGGACGCGAGAACAGCTACGCCGCCATCGAGCATTACACGCAGCTCAAGAGCGTGTACGTGGAAATGGGGGATGTGGAGTGTCCGTACTGAGATCTGAGATGGAAAATCGAATATCGAATGTCGAATATCGAATGTCGGTAGCGGGTAGACGGATCGTAGGGCGAAACAGCGGAGCGTATTGCGCCGGAGTCAGCTTGCGCAGGCGACAACCCATGGCGGTGACAGGTTCGCCCGCAGGCGGGGTCCCGCATGTATATTTGAAATCTTCGCATCACGCATCACGCCATGAAACAACTTCATCGACCTGACTTGTTCGGCTGGTCCGTTTTCGACCCGGATCGCAACATCGATTTTCACAGCGTGGTGTGGCTACGGGACAAGGGGAACGTGGTCATCGACCCGCTGCCATTGAGCGATCATGATCGCGGGCATCTGGACAGCGTGGGCGGTGCCGCATTCATCGTCGTCACCAATTCCGACCATAGCCGTGACGCGGCGCGGCTTTCCGAGGCCACCGGTGCCGAGCTGCTGGGGCCGGCGGGAGAGCGCGACGGCTTTCCGCTCAAGTGCGCCCGATGGCTCGAGGACGGCGACGTGATCGTCGAAGGCATGAACGCTTACGCCCTCAACGGTTCCAAGACTCCGGGGGAGCTGGCGCTCGTGCTCGAGGGCCGCACCCTGATTACCGGAGATCTCATCCGCGCCCATGAAGGCGGCCGCCTTCGGCTGATTCCGGAGGCGAAGCTCGAGAACAAGGCGCGCGCCATCGAGTCCGTCAAACGCATCGCCTCAATGGGACCGTTCGACGCGGTGCTGCCCGGCGACGGCTGGCCCGTGTTCAGGGACGCGCAGCAGGTGCTGGATGAATTGGTGGCGAGTCTTGAGGGGTGAAGACGACCGCGCAATACGCTTCGCTCACGCGGTCGTTGAGGACGGTGCAATACGCTTCGCTATTGCACCCTACGGCTGCTGCGCAGCCGAAACTTTAAGGATGCGACTCAAGCCGCGGCCTTCACCGGTCTCGTGCCCGTGCATCATCAGTCGGGCGAGAGTGTGCGAAGCCCCTCGCGTCTGAGCAAAAACGGAGACCCCAGCCTGCGCCGCCTGTTGTACATGGCCGCGGTGGTGGCTATCCGTCACAACCCCGACGTTCGGGCCCTGTATCAGCGCCTTCGGGCCAGCGGCAAAAGCAAAATGAGCGCGCTCGGCGCCGCCATGCGAAAGCTCGTGCATATCTGTTACGGCGTGCTCAAACATCAACGCCCCTATCAGCCTCAAAACACATTGAATGCTTGACCGACAAGACGGTATCTACGATCGGACCCGTGTTCAGGGTCGGTTGGCGCAATACGCTCCGCTGTTTCGCCCTTCGATCCGTCTACCCTCTACCGACATTCGATATTCGATATTCGATATTCGACATACGACAAACAATCCAGAACCCATCGTGAACGACCATGCTCCCGAAGGATTACTTCATCACCATGGCGCGCTACAACCGCTGGATGAACGAGCGCATCTACGCCTGCTGCGCCGAACTCTCCGACGCGGCGCGCAAAAAGGATCGCGGCGCATTTTTCGAATCCATCCACGGCACCCTCAACCACATCGTTCTCGGCGACCTGCTCTGGCTCGGGCGCTTCAAAGGCGAGCCCTTCACCGATTTCTCCGGCCTGGACGACGAGCTGTATCCGGATTTCGGCGACTTGCAAGCGGCGCGAAGGCGCATCGACGCCGAGATCCTCGAGTTCATCGACGCCCTGGACGAGGCCCGTATCGCCGGCGAGCTGCGCTACACCACGGTGGTAAACCCCGCCCCCCGCGTTTCGCCCTTCTGGCTCGCATTGATGCACTTTTTCAACCACCAGACCCACCACCGCGGACAGGTGACCACGCTGCTTTCCCAGGCGGGAATCGACCCCGGCGTGACCGACCTCATGTGGCTGCCGGATGTGCCGTTCGGGCTGAAGCAGGCGTGAGCTTTCTCGCTTGCAATGGCAAGACGCATTGGATAGCTTCGCAGGGTGCAGTGTCGTAATCCGTCGCGTTCCCAACGGGTTGTTTCTAAAGCAGAATTATCGACGCCGGACGGTGGACAGTCGGCGTAAGAGGGTGATCACATGAGTGCAGCTCCCGAGGAGTTCCTGAGCCTTACGGCAAAGGTGGACCCGGAGTCCGTCCAGCCGTTTCCAAACTCCCGCAAGATTTATGTCGACGGCAGCCGTCCGGATCTGCGCGTGCCGATGCGCGAGATATCTCTTGCCGACACCCACGCCAGCGGCGGGGTGGAAAAGAATCCTCCGCTCTATGTCTACGACACTTCCGGACCGTACACCGATCCGCGGGCGCAAATCGACCTGCGGCGGGGACTGCCGCCGCTGAGGGAAGCGTGGATCGAGGAACGCGGCGACAGCGAGCGCCTGGGCGATGTCAGCTCTGAATACGGTCGCGCGAGAAACTCCGATCCCAAGCTCGCGCATCTGCGATTTGCCCATATCAAGCCGCCGCGAAGGGCGAGGCCGGGCGCCAATGTGAGCCAGATGCATTACGCGCGCCGCGGCATCGTCACTCCGGAGATGGAGTTCATCGCCATTCGCGAGAACATGAAACTCGACGCTTACCGGGACGCGGAACGGAAGCGGCGTCATCCCGGGGTGGGATTCGGGGCCACTCTTCCCGAGGTGGTCACTCCGGAGTTCGTCCGAGACGAAGTGGCGGCAGGCCGGGCGATCATTCCCTCGAACGTCAATCATCCGGAATCGGAGCCCATGATCATCGGGCGAAATTTTCTGGTGAAGGTGAATGCCAACATCGGCAATTCTGCGGTCACCTCAAGCATCGAGGAAGAGGTCGAAAAGATGACCTGGGCCACGCGCTGGGGCGCGGATACGGTCATGGATCTCTCTACCGGCAAGCACATTCACGAGACCCGCGAGTGGATTATCCGCAACAGCCCGGTCCCCATCGGCACCGTGCCGATTTACCAGGCACTGGAGAAAGTGGACGGCGGAGCAGAGGACCTCACCTGGGAGCTTTTCCGCGATACGCTCATCGAGCAGGCGGAGCAGGGAGTGGACTATTTCACCATCCACGCCGGAGTGCGCCTGCCCTATGTGCCGCTGACGGCGAACCGGGTCACCGGAATCGTCTCCCGCGGCGGCTCCATCATGGCCAAGTGGTGCCTGACCCATCACAGAGAGAGCTTTCTCTACGAAAACTTCGAGGAAATCTGCGAGATCATGAAGGCCTACGACGTGGCGTTCTCTCTGGGTGACGGCCTGAGGCCGGGCTGCCTTGCGGACGCCAACGACGAGGCCCAGTTCGCGGAGCTCGAGACCCTGGGCGAGCTGACGCAGATCGCCTGGAAGCATGACGTGCAGGTGATGATAGAGGGCCCCGGCCATATTCCCATGCACATGGTGAAGGAGAACGTGGACAGGGAGCTGGCCGATTGCTTCGAGGCGCCGTTTTATACCCTGGGTCCGCTGGTCACCGACATCGCTCCCGGATACGACCACATCACCTCGGGAATCGGTGCCGCCATGATCGGCTGGTTCGGCACCGCCATGCTCTGTTACGTGACGCCCAAGGAGCATCTCGGCCTGCCGGATCGCGATGACGTCAAGACCGGTATCGTTACCTACAAGATCGCCGCGCACGCGGCGGACCTGGCCAAGGGACATCCGTCGGCCCAGCTCAGGGATAATGCGCTTTCAAAAGCCCGGTTCGAGTTCCGCTGGGAAGATCAGTTCAATCTTGCGCTGGATCCCGACACCGCGCGGGACTTCCATGACCAGACGCTGCCCAAGGAAGGCCACAAGGTCGCCCACTTCTGTTCCATGTGCGGGCCGAAATTCTGTTCCATGAAGATCACCCAGGACGTTCGGGACTATGCGGCTTCGCACGGTATAAAGAATGTCGAGCTGGCGCTGGAAACCGGCATGCGAGAGAAGGCAGAGGAGTTCAAGGAGAAAGGCGGCGAGGTGTATCAGGACGTCTAGGGGTGACGCGTGGCGCGAAGAAGGTGACGCGTAACACGTGATGCGAGGTTGAACGAAGCCCGCTGTAGGAGCGAGCGAAAGCTCGCGATTCCTTGGATCAGGCGGTACGAATACCCTTGACAGTGTGCTCAGGCGAAATATTCTCGTCGCATCACGCATCACGCATCACGCATCACGCATCACGCATCACGCAAAAAAACCGCCGGCCCCGTTTCCGAGGCGGCGGCTTTTCGCAAGGCCCGCAGCCGGTTCGCGCGGCGTCAGCCGGAAAGTTCCGCCTTCTCCAGCATGAACTTGACGGCGTTCTCGATCTCCTCGTCGCTCCAGCTCGGATTGCCGCCCTTGGGAGGCATGGCGCCCTTGCCCTTGATGGCATTGGCGATCAGTGCGTCGAGCCCCTGCGCAAAGCGCGGTTCCCAGGCTGCCTTGTCGCCGAGTTTCGGTGCGCCCGCCGCGCCGGTGGTGTGGCACGCGAGGCAGGCCGCGTTGTAGACGGCTTCGCCGGACTTGGCGCTGCCCTCGGCGGCAGACGCGGGACCCTCGGCGGCAGGTG
The DNA here is from genome assembly GCA_035471965.1 of Gammaproteobacteria bacterium. Taxonomy (GTDB): domain Bacteria; phylum Pseudomonadota; class Gammaproteobacteria; order HK1; family HK1; genus CAMYJH01. Next base: position 17 of record DATIPL010000604.1, on the reverse strand, counting down.
CGGCAGCGGCCACCTGC
>DATIPL010000603.1:0-1939 GCA_035471965.1 Gammaproteobacteria bacterium | reverse complement strand
CGGCAAGTTTCCCACCACCAATAAACACGCGTCAGCCATGATCTCGTCCAGGGTTTCAAAACCCGACTTTATCCGGGATATGAGGATCCAGCCCGACCGGACCGGCCAGACGGTGACCATCAAGGTATTCCTGAGGGATGGGGTCGTCGGAAATCCAACGGGTGAAATGCAATATATCTATATCGCCGGGCATAAAACCTCCAGTGATCAGGATCCCATCGCGTGGCAGTGTGGCTCAGCAGGCGTTGGCCGTGAGTTACTGCCTGACGATTGCCAAGGATAATCAAGGGGTTAGGGTAGAGCGTTAGACCTCCAAAGTGGCGCGATAACCTCGGACTTGCCCGCCGGCTATCCCTTTAATCTGACCCCAGCGCTTTCGCCTGATTCTGGTTTATACTCCTGATACGGGTTCCGCATTCCGCGGACAGGGAGAGCCACCGTGCGGCGCTCTGTACGATTCCTGGTCGTGGTTTTTCTCTTGTTCGTCGTCACCGTTCCCGTTCAGGGAAGCGATGGAATCATCGAGATCAATCAGGCGAGCGCCATCGCTGGGGGCGTAACGACCGGTGATACCCCGGGTTTTCCGGTAACCCTCAGCGCCCCCGGGAGCTACCTGCTGACGGGAAACCTGACCGTTCCCGGCGAGAACACCAGAGCGATCGATGTGGCGAGCAACGACGTTACCTTGGACCTGAACGGATTCGTGATTCAAGGCCCCGTGGTCTGTTCCGGCACCCCGCTCGAATGCGTCCCTTCAGGGGGATCGGGAGAAGGGATCTTCGCCTCCACCCGCACCGGTGTGACGGTGAGGAACGGCACGATCCGCGGCCTTGGGAATGACGGGGTCGAGCTCCTCGGGGGCTCCACACGCATCGAGGGTCTGAGCGTGTTGAGCAACGGCGGTGTGGGCGTTCAGATTGATGCCGGCGCCGTGAGTGGGAGTCACGCAGAGTCGAACGGCGGAGGGGGGCTCGCCGCCTCTGGCGCCGCCACGATCAGCGCGAATACAGTGGTCCGAAACGGAGACATCGGCATTTTTGCCGGCAACGGGAGCAACGTCCACGGCAACTCGGTCCGTCAAAACGAGTCGACCGGCATCCACCTTGGTTTCACCGGCACTGTAAGCGGGAACACGGTGACGCAAAACGGCGATGACGGCATCTTCCTCACCGCCAGCGGCACCGTCACGAACAATACCGTCGAATCCAATGGAGACGACAACATCGAAGATCACGGTATCCACATCCAGGGAACCGCCTTTGTCTCCGGCAATACAGTCACGATGAGCAGCGGCCACGGCCTGCGTTTGGCCGCATTTGGCGCCTACTCCGGAAACTCGCTCAACGCGAACAACGGCGGGTGCCAGAACGCCCAGTTGCTCGGCGGCGTCGAGATCGGAACAAACCACTGCTGCGGGACCACCTGCCCCTGAAAGTGCGCCCCGGAAGTTATGGGGTCAGAGTAAAGGGGTCAGGGTAAGCCTTCATGATTGGGCGCGCCGCGCATGCTGCTAAAATCGCGCGATGATCCTGCGGCGCGTCACCGAACATGTGAAGGCCCAGAATTGGACGGCCGTCGGCCTCGACTTCGTCATCGTCGTTGTCGGTGTATTCATCGGCATCCAGGTTTCGAGCTGGAACGACGCGCGGGCCTTGCGCGTGCGCGAACAGGTTTACCTGGAACAATTGCTGATCGATCTGGAAAGTGACCGCGCCACGGGCGCGCAGTCGGCCCGAAATTGTCGACTCTTTGCGGTCCATGGGCGCGGTGCAGCAACGCTTGCGGAATGATTCACGCGCCATGGTGGAGCGCGCCGAGGCGCTCGCCGAACGCGTCAAGGCGGAGCTGGATAAGTCATGATCCTCCGCCGCTTTCATCGTTTCCTCCAATCCTAAAATTCAAACGACAGCTGACCCGACATGGGGTTCCCGCTTGATCG
>DATIPL010000602.1:0-6082 GCA_035471965.1 Gammaproteobacteria bacterium | reverse complement strand
GCTCGCTTTTTGGCTGAAGCTCGGTAGGAGTAGCCATGCAAGAGTTGATCGTGCCCTTTTCCGAGTGGCTCAATCCGGAGCGTCTGATGAGCATCGTGCGTGCTGCCCTGTTCATTGGCGTCGGCATGATCCTCGCCAGAGTCGCTGCCACTCTTGCGCAGAGGGCGGCCGGGGCGCACCTGGATATTCAAGGCGCGATGCTTGTGCGGCGCTTCGCCTATTACCTGGTGCTGGGGCTTTTCCTGGTTTCCGCGCTGCACGAGCTCGGCTTCAGTCTCGGCGTCCTCCTCGGCGCCGCAGGCGTGCTGTCGGTGGCACTTGGCTTTGCTTCCCAGACATCCGCCTCGAATCTCATCAGCGGCCTGTTTCTGCTGGGCGAGCGTCCGTTTGCGGTGGGCGACGTCATACAAATCGGAACCACCACGGGCGAGGTCATGTCTATCGATTTGCTGTCGGTGAAACTGAGAACTTTCGACAATCGTTTCGTCCGCATTCCAAACGAGTCGATGATCAAGAGTGAGGTTACGACCCTGACCCGATTTCCGATTCGCCGCTACGACGTGCAGGTGGGTATCGCCTACAAAGAGGACATAACAAGGGCGCGGGAGGTGCTGATGCAGGTGGCGGATAAAAACCCGCTTTGTCTCGAGGAGCCAAGGCCCCTGTTCATTTTTCTTGGATTCGGAGATTCAGCGCTCAACTTCCAGTTTTCCGTTTGGGCTTCACAGGAAAACTTTCTCGAAGTGAGAAACAGCATCCAGGAAGAGATCAAGCTTGCTTTCGACGAAGCGGGCATAGAAATCCCGTTCCCCCACCGTACCCTTTACACGGGAAGCGCGACGGAGCCGTTTCCAGTGCGGGTCGTGGACGACCGTGACGCCTCGAGCGCATCCGTTACCGGTGGGCAAGGCGGCAATCGATTGTGAGTACGACGCTGAGGAACATGAGCATCGCCTTCGCCGCCGGCGCCGTAGGCGCGCTGATCAACAGCGTGGTCATTTGGCTGGTGGGGCTCGCCGGCATCACCACGGCCGTGGGCGTCGCAATCGCTCCGCATCTCTCCGCCGCGTGGCTCTACCCTCGGATCGTCTGGGGAGGCTTATGGGGCTTCCTGTTCCTGCTGAAATTTCCCCGGGGCGGCCCGATCCTGCGGGGGCTCGTGTTCAGTCTGGCGCCTTCGCTGTTTCTTCTGCTCTACGTGTTTCCGGAGCTGGTGGGAAAAGGCTGGCTCGGTATCTCTCTCGGTGCGCTCACTCCGGTATTCGTGCTTTTCTACAATGCGGTCTGGGGAGTTACCGCGGCGCTGTGGCTGCGCGCCATTCGCAGCGGACTCTGAGGGCATTCCGCTCGCCAGGCGGCTAAATATCGATTTGCCGGGGAACGAATCGACTCCTTTGGCCCAGCCAGCCCTTATGCTTGAAGTAGAGCACCAGGCCGACAGCGACCAGCACCATCAACCCCAGAGCAAACGGATAACCAAGATACCAGCCCAGTTCAGGCATGTTCCACGGCGATTTCTCCGGGTTGAAGTTCATTCCGTAGACACCGGCGATGAAGCCTAGAGGGATGAATATCGTCGCGATTATTGTCAGCACCTTCATGGTCTCGTTCATTCGATAGCTCAGCGCGGAGAGATGAATATCGACCAGACTCGCGGCGATTTCCCGATAGGTCTCGACCATGTCCATGAGCTGAACGGTGTGGTCGTAGCAGTCCCTGAGAAAGATGCGGGTCTGTTCGCTGATGACCGTTGATTCGTCTCGAGTGAGGGAACTCATCATCTCGCGCATCGGCCATATCGCGCGCCTCGACCCGAGCAGGCCGCGTTTGATCTGGTGAATTTCGGCAACCAGGTTTTCCCGGTGTTGCGAGATCACGCGCTCCTCGAGAGCTTCCACCACCTCACCGAAGCGTTCCAGCACTGGAAAGTGGACATCGATGAGCGCATCGAGCAGGGCATAAGCGAGGTAATCCGGGCCGGACCTGCGAATGCGCCCGAGATTCTGGCGGATTCGATTCCTCACCGGCTCGAAACAGTCTCCCGGCCGCTCCTGAAACGTGAGCACGTAATCTTTTCCCAGAAACAGGGAAAACTGTTCGCTGCCTCCGGTCACGTCCTCCAGGTGCATTCGGGCCACTATAAACAGATGATCTTCGTATTCGTCGACCTTCGGCCGCTGGTGGACATTCACGACGTCCTCCAGGGCGAGGCCATGAATTTCGAATACATCACCGAGCTGCTCGATGAACTCGAGATCGCCCAGGCCGCGGACGTCGACCCATGTGACGGGTGATTGCCCGAGCTGTTTCTTTATCGCATCGACTCCGTCCACGCCCTGCTCCACGAGTTCTTCCGGCCCGTAACGCATGAGGTGGACCTCTGGCCGGATGGCTGCCGGATCCACAACCAGCGTGCCGGGAGATGAGCCCGGCGGTGTGCGACGGCGAATGGCCAGTCTTCCGCGTTTCTTCACGTTCATGGTTTCTCCCCGGGTTGTCCCTTGGCAGTCATTATTGCATTTTGCCCGGACGGCGAACCCGGCCGCGAAAACTGAATTTTGCCGGCGCTTTACTTTGACTCACGGATACCGTCAACGCCGCGGTCGCGCCCTCGGCAGGTTCGCGCGGCGGCACGCAAACGGCGCAGCACGCGCCGGCGCGGTATCGAGCTAACGAAGGCCGACGTTGCCGAGTCCCGGAAGCTTGACGGCGAGGCTCTCCGGGTCTATGCCGATGGCGAGTCCCAGCAGATTGAGCTCGAGACCTTCCCTAGCCGCCGCCGTGACGCCGAAGATCCCGAAGAGCGAGAGCTGGTATCCCGTTCCGCTCGGTGCGCGTGCGGCTATTGCGCCGTTGGACAGATAGTCTTTACCGATGGCAGTGGTTGGCAGCTCGAGTCTCAGCCCGGGCACCTCTCTGGCAACATGAGCGACGAAGGTATTGCTGTTGGGTCCGGGCCAGGTGGTGTAGCGCTCGGCATAGGGATATGAGGCCACCGCCGCTCGAATCTGAGGTATGAGTGTCTCCGCCTTTTCACCGCGAATATCCGCGATGACTTCCGGTGGGCTGCCGAACCAGGATCGATCGGGAACATCCTGATGGGAGGCCAATACCGGCAATCCCCGGAATCGGCGCCAGCCAATGACCTGGTGGACAGTGTACTGGTCAGCGTTCTCGCGCTTGGTGGCAATCCACGTATGCACTGCAAACATGCCCCGCCAGTTGAAGGCCCGCGCGGCGTAGACTTGAATGACGGCTTCCCGGGTGGCTGCGGGATCGGGTGCGACGCCGGCGGGGGAGCGATCTGCCGTTCGCCAGTCCTTTCCCAACTGGATATTGCCGCAGGAGACGACCAGCATCGGCCCTGCGAGCAGAACAAGCAGGAAAACAAACGCGCGCACGAAGTACTTTCGCGAACCGGGTTTCACGACCTTGGCTTGGGAGACCCGTTCATCGTTCATTGCGCTTTTCCTTGGCATCAGGTGAATTTGATTATCTCGTTGCAGCACAGCTCAGGCTGAAGCACTGCGGCGTCTGAGATCTTCGACCAGGGCCTCGGATATCTCGACACCGCTGTTTCGGGCCAGTTCCCTCGAGGCGAGCCTTCGATCTCCGGGCAGACGCGCGCCGTCCTGGGAGAGGATATCCGCAACGAGCCGCTCCACATGATCCGCGAATCCGTCTCCGGCAAAAGGGGCGGGGTCGATGAGAATGAACGACTGTCCGATACCGGGCGGGGCGCCTTTGGCGTCAAAAAATGAGCTCGCCTGAAAAGCGAAATTTGCCCGGGCGAGTCCGGCTGACAATATCTCCACCATCAGCGCCAGCCCCGCTCCCTTGGCGTCACCAATGGGAAGCATCGTTCCTTCGAGGGCGGCTTCGGCGTCGGTCGTCGGCTTCCCGTCTTTGTTCAGCGCCCAGCCTTCCGGAATGCGCTTGCCGGCCTTTGCCGCCAGCATGATCTTTCCGCGAGCGACCTTGCTCAGGGACAAGTCGACGACCAGAGGCGGCGAAGATTTTCGCGGGCAGGCAAAAGCAATGGGATTGGTTCCGAGCGACCCTTTATGCCCGCCCCACGGCGCAATTCCCGACGGTGTGTTGCTGAAAGCCAGCGCGACCAGACCGTTTTGCGCCGCGCGCTCCACCGGGTGGCTCAAGGCTCCGGCGTGATGAGAATGGGTCACCACCGTGGCGGTGACTCCGATTTCGCGCGTGATCCCGGCGGCTTTGTCCAGTCCCGCGCGCATGGCGGGAAAGGCAAAGCCGTATCGCGCATCCACCAGCACGGCGGCCGATGCCGCCAGTCTTACCGAAGGGACCGCATAGCCGTCCACCTTGCCGCTTTTCGCCTGCTCGGCATAAAAGGGTATTCGAGAGACGCCATGGGAGGGGAGTCCGTCGGCTTCCGCCGCCACAAGGGCTTCGGCGACGATCCTGGCGTTATCCGCCGAGACCTTCGACGCTTCCAGAGCTCGTGCCGCGAGCTCGGTAAGATTGTCAATGCTGAAACGCGCGCTCAATGTTCGCCCGCAAGCGCGCTTCTGACCCGGTCCGCGATCAGCGTGCCGACACGCTCGTTGGATTCCACGGTAACGCCGGCAATGTGCGGGGTGAGCAGCAGCCCGGGCGCCCCTTCGAGATGCGAGCCCGCCGGCAAAGGTTCCTTCTCGAAGACATCCAGCGCGGCGCCGCCGAGTTGCCCTTTCTTCAGCGCGTCCACCAGGGCGTTTTCGTCAATCACTCCGCCACGGGCCGTGTTGACGACCACGGATCCTTTTTTCATGGCTGCAATCGCCTTGTCGTCGATCAGGTGGCGCGTTTGTTCGCTCAACGGCACGTGCAGCGTGACCGCATCGCTCTCGCCGAGCAGCGTCTTGAGGTCGGCCGCTTCGACGCCATGCTTTTCCCAGCATCCAGAATCGGGATCGATGAAGATATCGTTGGCAACCACCCGCATGCCCAGCGCGATGGCGCGCGAAGCGACGGCGCGACCAATAGCACCGAAACCGACGATGCCCAGGGTCTTGCCGCTGACTTCCAGACCCATGTATCGGTTGCGTGGCCATTCGCCGGCGAGCACTTCGCCTGTCGCCGTGTAGGCGCGGCGAAAGAGAATGAGCAGCGCGGCAATCACGTATTCGGCAACGGAATTCACGTTGGCGCCGGTCGCCGGAAAAACCCGAATTCCGCGCGCTTTGCACGCGCGCAGGTCGATGTTGTCGAGTCCGACGCCGAGCCGGCCCACAACTTCCAGTGATGTGCCGGCGTCCAACAGCGACTCCGTGACCGATGTCCGATTGCGCACGATCAGCGCGCGACAGTCGGATATTGCGTTCTCGAGCTCGTTCACGTGTTCAAACAAGTTGGGGTCGTAATCCACGTCAAAGTCGGCGGACAGCAACTCCAGCGCCGAATCGTTGATGAATTCTGAAATGACGATATCAGCCATCGTTCCGCGAAATTCTCATGGGGGATGTTTGCGGCTCGCCGCCGGCATCGCGCGTCCAGGTAGTCCGGCCGGCTGTCGTCATGACCCGCCGCCATCGCATGGATGAACTGGAGCGAAATGATGCGTCGAAAATGAAATTCAATGCAATGTCTTCGCCGGAGAAAAATCGGCTAGCCGGCGCGGTCCATCAGCGTCTCTCCCGGGCGGACCCTGCTGAAGTCGACGGGGATTTCCTCGGTTTCGAGGCGGCTGTCTTTGAGCGTGACGCGAACGTAGCTGGAGGCGTCGAGCTCGCCTGCGTCGGTGAAGTCCACGCGATAGTGCGCGCCGCGTGAGTTGGTTCTGGCCAGAGCGCTGCGGGCAATGGCCCTGCTTGTCAGAACCAGGCTCTCCAGATTCAGCCAGTCGTGCCAGCCCAGGTTGAAGGCGAGAGACGTTCCATCGATTCCACAGTCGAGCAGCTCGGCATGGAGATCTTCGGGCGCGCTTTCAGCCCGGATAAGTCCCTGCGCGTAGCGGATGATGCCGACATCATCCCACATGAGGCCGTACAGACGTTCCCTGACTGCGCCGATGTCGCCCGGGCTTTTCGCGAGCGGTGCCCGGCACGCTTCGACTGCCGCCGAGATCGCG
>DATIPL010000601.1:0-1773 GCA_035471965.1 Gammaproteobacteria bacterium | reverse complement strand
TATTCGCATCACCGGCTACGGCACGACCGGCGCACCGGCCCCGCTGGAGTGGAGCCTGGTTCAAAAGACGCATACGGGACCGTTCGTCACCAGCGCAATCACCACCGTTCAGTACCAGACCGACACCACCGGCGGTAACTCCGGCTCGCCGATCGTCGATGAGACGACCGGGCTGGCCATCGGCATCCACACGCATGGCGGATGCTTCGGCGACGGCAGCGGCGCCAACAGCGGGACGGCAATCGATCACCCCGACCTTCAGCTCGCGCTGGAGAACCCCACCGGCGTTTGCATTCCACCTCAGGCGCTCGCATTCGAGTTCCCGGACGGCCTGCCGGAGCTGATCAGCCCGTTCAACGGCAGCATTCGCGTCAACGTGCTCCCAACCGAGTTCGGCTCTCCGCAGCCGGGGACGGGAGTCCTCGTCGTCAGCACGACCGTCGGCGGCGGCATCAGCCCTCCCGGGGAGGAGCTCCCAATGGAGGAGATCGCGCCGAACCAGTACCGGGCGAACTTCCCCGAAATGACCTGCGGCGCGAAGATCGATTACCACTTCAAGGCCGAAACCGCCACGGGCGAGGTGGTCTCACTTCCATTTAACGCGCCGGCCAACACGTTTGAGGCGGACGCGGCAACTGAGCTGGACGCAGCATTCCGAGACACGTTTGAAACGGATTCCGGCTGGACGGTGCTCAACAGCGCAGGGCTGACTGCGGGCGCCTGGGAGCGTGGTGTGCCGGTCGGCGGCGGCGATCGCGGCGATCCGCCCGCCGATGCAGACCGGTCAGGGCAATGCTATCTCACGATGAATTTGGATGGCGACAGTGATGTCGACAACGGATCGACCACATTGATCTCACCGGTGCTCGACGCGACCGAGGGTGACGCCCACATCGTCTACAGCACGTGGTTCTCAAACGTATTTGGCAACGCCCCATTCTCCGATGTAATGACCGTGGAGGTCTCGCCCGACGGCGGAGGGTCATGGGTGCTCCTGGAGACGATCGGCCCGACAGGCGCGCAGGTCAGCGGCGATTGGTTCGACAAGAGCTTCCGCATCGCGGACTTCATCACGCCGACCGATCAGTTCATGATTCGGTTCACCGCTGAGGATGCCGGCGACGGATCGGTGGTAGAGGCGGGCGTGGATGACGTTCGGATTAATCGCACCGCGCTTGGCTTGTTGTGCCTGTGCTCGGAGGACCTCGATGGCAATGGCAGCGTTGGGTCGAGCGACTTGCTCGCGGTGTTGGCGGGGTGGGGCACGCCCAGCGGTGACATCAACGGTGATGGCACGACGGGGTCGACGGATCTTCTTGCTTTGCTGGCCGCCTGGGGCCCATGCCCTTGAGTCGAATCAGGTTCCGCATCGACTTGCGTCGGATCGCATGCGCAAACACAGGCCCATTATCTGGGCCAGCACGTCGCGAAGGTGATCGCGCGAAGACTCAGTTCTTGATGTCGCCGATGCGCACGCGGAGGTAGGGCTGGCGGTGGCCGGCTTTGCGGCGGTAGCCCTTGCGGCGTTTGAACTTGATCACGTCGATCTTCTCGCCCTTGACCGCCGGATCCAGGATCTCGGCCTTGACCGTCGCGCCCTCGACGTACGGCGTGCCCACGGTGGCGGCCGATTCGCCGTCGCCGACGGCAAGTACGCGATCAAACGTCAGGTTCTTCGCGTTCTCCTTGAGATCGCTGCGCGGATCGACCTCCAGCACGTCGCCGGGGCTGACCTTGATCTGTGTCCCACTGTCTTCGATGATCGCGTACACG
>DATIPL010000600.1:0-1639 GCA_035471965.1 Gammaproteobacteria bacterium | reverse complement strand
GAGCCGATGCTCGGCCGCGCGCTCGCGCAGCCGGGCTTCACCGGTTTTTTTGCCGGAAGATCCTCGAGTGCCGCGTCGTCGAGAACGGTCACAGCCAGCAGCTTCTTCGGCTTGCGGTTCTGCTCATCGAGCGGCTTCAACTGTCCGACACCCTCATGCCGCCGTACTTCGCCTTCCAGCGATAGACCGACCGCTCCGAATACCCCGTGGCGACGACAGACGTCCTTCGCCGTCGCCCCGGCCTCGGCCTTCCGAAGAACGCCGATGATCTGCTCCTCGCCGAACCTCGATCGCCTCATGACGAGTTCCCCTCGTTCAAGGTGCGGGAAAACTCAACGTCCGTCTGGACCGATTTACGGAAAGAAGGTCGGCCGCAGGATGCTCCCGATGGTTGGACGGCCCCGTGCGGACTTACTTCAGTTTATCATGTTCCACATCTTATGACGTTTCACATCATGTTGGTATTTCGTGTAAATGTTGACAGTTCCATCCTCTGGCTAGATAATGAAACCATGAACTGGTCAGATCGCTCTGCTCGCCCTGACCGGTGGGGAGACACAATAAGGATCGCGAGAGTGCATGCGCGCGGCGTCTCGAAAGGTCGAGAGGACTCAACCAATTCGCAAGACCAAAAGCGGAGTCGTCACCGAGCAAATCATCGTTGCGATTCAAGATCGTGAACACGGACTCGGTGACAATTTAATCTCCGAACGAGCGTTAGCCGAAGAGCTGGATGTCAGTCGGATCGCCATCAGAGAGGCCATCAGCGCGCTGCAACTCTCGGGAATCGTCACCGGCTTCTTCGGACGGGGAACGTTCGTGGACTCCATGGCGCCGAACGGAGCGAAGCCGGGCACCGTCGATGCGTTGGAAAGCACGGCAACCTTCAAGATTAGCCGCAGGCTCGACAGGTTGTTGAATCAGCAGCAGCCTGCCGAACGGCCCGCGCCCGGACCTACGAGGGCCCGGCCAAGCAGCAAAATGCTCTTTAGCGGATGACAGGCGCCATCGACCTGCGTGATCCGGAAAGAGTCCTTCTCCTCCAACGCCGCGTTGCATCAAGCCTTGTATGAAGCCATCCACAACGCTCCGCTGTCAGGCAGTGTGTCCTATCTCGCCGCCGCCATGCGGCGCTAACTCTGGCGGGAGCTCAATCGCCGTCATTGAGTGACTCCCGACCGTTTGTCGGAATTCGACATTCGTGGCTCCGCGATTCTCAAGGCGGCGCCGATACAGGAAGTGGACGGGATGGCTCGAGCGATGAATGAAGAATTCGACTTATATCTCCGATGGGCCGGTCAACTGAAGGAGGCAGCCGGATGGCGCTGATTGAGTGTTCCGATTTGGAAATGGTGTACAGCAGCCCCCAGGGAGAGATTCACGCACTTAACGACATCAACTTCGACATCGAAGAGGGTGAGTTTGTTTCTGCCGTAGGTCCCAGCGGATGCGGGAAGTCGACGCTTCTCAAGATCGTCGCCGGGCTCCTTCCCGCGACTGCCGGATCCGTAGTCTACGATGGCGAGCCTATCACCGGACCGCGACGGGATATCGGCTTCATGTTCCAGTCCCCCGTCCTCCTGCCATGGCGCAACTCGCTCGAAAACGTCCTCTTGCCCGGTGAACTGTTCGGACGTCA
>DATIPL010000599.1:0-4843 GCA_035471965.1 Gammaproteobacteria bacterium | reverse complement strand
CCACCACCTCGGTTCGGGATCGAAGACGCTCGAAGTCGACTCGGGCGACGTCGCACTTTGATTCAATCTCCTTCGCCGCCTCCTCGGGAATGATTCCGAGCCGCGCCTGAACCCGGGCGAGCGCAGCTTCCACGTCCAGGTATCGCTGCACCAGCGTTTCATCCGAAAAGATTGCGCGCATCGCCGGCGTGCCGAACATGTTCGAGAACAGTTTGGACTCGAGCACCAGTGAGGCCATGGTCTTCTCCGCAATAGGGTCGGGCACCCGATGGAAGAGCCGGCGGCGTCACGGCGCCGCCACCTGCCCGGGATGTCGGTTCAACCCCTCATCAAGCAGTGATGACGTATTCGAGGACATTGACCACCTGCTCGGGCGTTCTCGCCCAGGCCACGGCCGCCGCGTCCACCTCCTTCAAGGCATGGACGATGTTCTCGTCATGCAGCGTAATGTACGGTTTGCCCATTGCGGCGCAATAACCCGCGTCGAAGGCCGCATTCCACTGCCTGTACCTGTCGCCGAAGCGTATCACCGCCACGTCGCATCGATTAATCAGCGTTCTGGTGCGGATGCCGTTGACCTTGGCGGACTTGTGGTCGCGCCAGAAGGCATTGCTTTCCCGGCCCAGAACGTCCCCGGCCGCATCGCTGGCGTCGTGGTCGGTGACGGGAGACGTGAACCGCACCGGAAGCTGCAGCGCTTCTACGTCCCGAGTGATGCGATCACGCCAGTCCGTGTGTATCTCTCCCGAAAGGTAAACCGTCCAGCTCATTAATTCCCTCTTTTCCGAGTGAGGATATGTGCGGGATCTTTAACAGAATCGCCGCCTGAAGATCCAACGCGCATCATCGAGAAGGGTCATAGCGTTTTCAGGTATTCGAGAACAGCTTTTCGCTCGTCCGGCGTGAGACCGTCCCCGTAGCTGTGACCCCGGTTGGAGTAGCCATGTCGGCTCGTGTCATAAATTCGCCTTCTTTCTTCCGGGTCCTGCGGTTCCACGGTCGGCTCCGTGTAGCGCCAGCCGAGGGCCTTTTCATCATAATCCGTCGAATCGAAAGAGCGGGCCCACTTTTCCGGACGCCTGGAGCTGTCCAGCAAGCTTTCGATGGTGGGCACCGAGCCGTTGTGCAGATAAGGCGCCGTGGCCCAGATCCCGTCGAGGGGCGGGGCGTAATAGCCGGGCGCGGGCGCGGCCCTGGCCCGGCGACCGTAAAAGGACTTGTTGAACCATTCGATGAAGCGGTCCTCTTCGCGGGTCGCGGACAGCGCCAGCTCGGGATCGGTGCCCACTTCCTCGAGCGCGACAATGAGGTTGGGGTAGCTCGGATCCGGCCCGTAGGTGCCATGGCATCCCGAGCAGCTCTGTTCGTACACCGCTTTACCCTTCTCCGACAGCCTGTCGTCGATTTCGAACGGATAATCGGGCGGCTCGAGCGAGTAGATGAATGCCTGGACATCCGGAAAGTAGCTGTCGATCCGCTTCGCTTCTTCCACCGAGTCGGTGCAAAGCGTCGACGCGGTCATCATCCACGGCGCGTGGTCGCCGCGCCCGCCGCCGTGGTAGAACATCGCGTGTTTCTTGCTCATTCGCCACCAGGGCGGCACGCTCACCGGCAGGGCCCGGGTCCGCGGCGGCTCGAGCAGCGGATCGTCGGACCACTCGAGCGTCTCGGGATCGCGATGGGCGAAAAGCGCCAGGGTCAGATTGTCTGCGGCGTTGACGCCTCGTGTTTCGGTACGGATGTAGGGCGCGATTGCGTTCCATCGATTGGCCCACTTCCGCCACTCTCTGGCTTCCCTTTGATCGTAAACGTAGGCACCCACGCTCTCGACGAACTCCGAGATGTCCCGGGTAAAGTCCCGGGACTCGTTGCCGAGTCCGATGATGAGCTTGTCGTTGAAGAACGCCGCGTGGCAGGTGAGACAGTTCGAGGTCACCAGCTCCACGCCGTCTTCGGTGACGTGGAAGGTGAGCGAGTAGGGCAATTCCGCGTTGCGGCCTTTGCGATCGGGCAACAGCGATTCGGGCGCGGGCGGATCCGCGAATTCCCGGTAGGCGGAATACGGAACACCGCAGGTGACGTAGGCAGTATTCACCAGCGCTTCGTATCCGGCCCGCGGATCGCCGGGGCGCTGCTCCGCCGCCGGCACCGGCCCCACGGGGGACTTGGCGGCCTTGCGCGCTTCTTCCTCGGACCCGCAGGCGGCGAGCAGGCCAAGGCCGGCCAGAACGCAGATGAACAAAGGTATTCGCATGCAAATCGGGACGGGGTCGGAGCGTCGCTGACTCAATCTTCGGATCGCGCGCCGTACCCTGCGAGGGCGGCGTGTCCGTGCCCGGTAACCGGACGACCGATGGCCTCGCCGCTGACGTCCACGGCTCCGGCCCAGTATCGCACCGTTTCGCGCACCTCCTGGTCCGGCGAGGACGCGCTCACCTCGAGGTCGATGCCGTCGCCCGGAACGATGATGCGCCAGGCGGATGGATATCGCACCCCGTCTGCGCTGGACCAGTACCCCTTCTCCGAAAACGTCAGTTCGTCGCCGCTCAGGTTGCGCGACGATCCGTCTCCGTAGACCAGAGTCCCGCTCGCTATCGGCACGCCGCCGCCGTCACGGCGATGCATCTGAAACAGCAGCAACTCCCAGCCGTTTTCCAGCAGCAAGGCGAAGCGATTGATCGCAATCTGCCCCGCGGTCAGAAACCCGGTCCGTTCGCCGCTCGCCAACGACGCCATGACCTGGTCGAAAGAGGCGCCACGCCACAACCGGTCGAGCCACGCGTGTCCCTTCACCTCGTGCGCACGTTCCCCCAGCTCGAGCCTGCCCGACGCGACCATGCGCGTGAGGGAATAGCCGCGAATCGAATTGCGCGCGCTTCCGCTGCCGAAGAGCGGTTGTCCGCCGGGGACCAGGGCGGGCTTGGCGACTTTGAGCTCGAGCTCGAGGCTCACCTCCTCGCCCCAGGTTGCGCGAAGCCTGAATGCCGGCTGCGAATTCGAGCTCGATAGAGCTTCCGCAACCCAGTCGTATACCCAGACTCGAACCGGGCGGGTCTGCGAACCTGCCATGCCCAGGGCGGCGCGGCTCAAGTGCTCGTAACTCTGGAATCGGCCGGTCTCGAGATCGAGGATCCCGAGCTCGGCGCGGTAGATTTCATCGAGCGTCCAGGCGGAGTTTACGTTTCGTCCCGCGTTCGCCGCGTCGGACTGAACGCCGAGCCGGAAAAAGCCCAGATGAAATCCGAACTGCCGATTCTCCTCCGCCGCCAGGCGGCCGCTGAAGTACCAGGACTCGATGCGGTGGTCAGGGTGGGGGCCGTGATCTTCGGGAAAGGCGAACTCGGCAGCCGACCAGCGGCAGGGCGCCAGCAGAATCACGGCGATCATGAGCGGCGCCTTGAGCATCAGCCGGAATGCCTCCCCGCGGTCGCCACGATCGAGACGTCCTCCGACCAGTGAGTACGTCCCGTCACTCGGCCAGCAGCTTCCCCGAACCACCGGCCTTGTCCGGCAGATCGCGCCACTTCGGCAATCCGTCCTTTATCCGCAGCACCGATTCCCGATAGTGCACGTGCATGGCGGGCCTGAACTCGAAATCCGAAACCAGAGCGGGAAAGACGTCGCTGAATCCGCTTTCCGCGCTTTCGGTGAGCAGGTGCCCGCCGCATTTCTCGCACCATTTGCGCGCGGCCCTGGATGACTTACTGAAACAGCCCACCCGATCTTCACCCTTGGTGAATGTCACCGAGCCGAATCGCCACAGCGAGAATGCCGTGAGGGGCGTCCCCGACCACTGCCGGCAGGACTCGCAGTGACAGTAGCCCATGGCGAAAGGTTCCCCGCTGATCTCGAACTCGACGGCGTTGCAGAAGCAGCGGCCTGTATAGATCCTGGCGTCGTACATGCAATACCCCTTCAGCGAAGCGGCCGGGCGGAGAATTCGGAATTCAAAGCCTGTTCACGGCCAGTCAATGACGTCGTCGAACCAGCCGCGCAAAGACTTCCTGGCGGATAGAAAAGCAAGAAAGCCGAATATGCCGATAAATCCGATCAGCGCAAGCAGCGCCTTGATCAGCGGCCGGCTGTCAAACAGTGCGACCGCCATCGACGCAAGGATTCCGGCAATCAAGGCGGCGAACCAGAAACGCGCGTTTCGGCGATCACGTTTGCGCATTTCGGCGTAAATCATCGCGTCAATCTCCCTTCGCATATCCGCGTCCGGCGGGGACACGGGCCTGGATTGATCCGGTTCCACGGTCTTCAGCGCCGGAAGCGGATTTCAGACCAGGGAAAGCACCGCGTCGGCGAACGCCTTCGGCGCTTCCTGGGGAGGGTTATGACCGATGCCCGGGAGCACGATACGCTCAAAGGAGCCCGTGAAATAGCCGACATGATCCTCGCAGCCGCCGATTGGCATGACGCCGTCCGCCTCACCGTCGATAGCGACGGTCGGAACGCCAATCTTTGGCTGCGCCGCCAGGCCCTGCTCGATGTCTTCCAGCGCCGGATCGCCGGCCACGAGATCGTAACGCACCCGGTAGGAATGAACGACCACATCGACGAAATCCGGGTTGTCGAATGACGCCGCCGTGCGCCTGTAGGTCTGCTCGTCGAAGTTCCAGTGGGGAGACCAAAGCTTCCACAGCAGCCTGCACAATTCGTAGCGGTTCTGCTCCAGGCCTTTCCTCCCGCGCTCGCCGTGGAAGTAATACTGGTACCAGTGACGAAACTCGTTCTCCGGCCGGGACGGCTGTGAGGATCCCGGCACGTCGTGGACGTTGTAGCCGTTGACGGTCACCAGCCCACTGGCCCGCTCCGGCGAGAGCGCCGCAACGATGCAACC
>DATIPL010000598.1:0-1588 GCA_035471965.1 Gammaproteobacteria bacterium | reverse complement strand
CCAGGCGTCCTCGAATTTTTTGCGAATGTCTTCAATCTCTACCGACTGGTAATCCGGAAACATCATGGGAATGAGACCGGCGTCCGACGCGCCCTGCACGTTGTTCTGGCCGCGAAGCGGGTGAAGCCCGGTGCCGGGCCGGCCGACCTGACCGGTGATGAGGGAAAGGGCGATGAGGCAGCGTGCGTTGTCCGTGCCGTGGACATGCTGAGAGATCCCCATGCCCCAGAAGATGATGGCGCGCTCCGCCTTGGCGTACTTCCGCGCCACCGTGCGAATAGTCCCGGCGTCGATGCCGCAGATCTCCTGCATCGCTTCCGGCGTGAAATCCTGGATATGGCGCTTCAGGTTTTCAAAGCCTTCGGTCTGCGCCTCCACGTACTGCCGGTCGTGGAGCGCTTCCGTGACGATCACGTTGAGCATGGCGTTGAGCAGCGCCACGTCGGTGCCCGGCTTGAACTGCAGCATGTGGGTCGCGTGCCGGCGCAATGCCTGACCGCGCGGATCCATCACCACCAGCGTGGCGCGCTTGGCCGCCTGTTTGAAGAAGGTTGCGGCCACCGGGTGGTTCTCCGTGGGGTTGGCGCCGATGACGATAATCACGTCGGAATCCGCGCAGGCCGTGAACGGCGCCGTGACGGCGCCGGATCCGATACCCTCCAGCAGGGCGGCCACCGACGACGCGTGACAGAGGCGCGTGCAGTGGTCCACGTTATTGGTGCCGAAACCGGTGCGCACCAGTTTTTGCACCAGGTAGGCTTCCTCGTTGGATCCCTTGGCCGATCCGAAGCCGGCCAGCGCTTTCGAACCGTCCCGCGCCCGGATCCGGCGAAGCCCCCCGGCGGCAAGGTCCAGCGCTTCTTCCCAGGTGGCTTCGCGAAAATGCGTCAGCGGATTCGCCGGATCCACTTCGCAGTCCGAATCCTTGGGCGCATCGTCGCGCCGGATCAGGGGCCGGGTCAGCCGGTGCGGGTGTTTCACGTAGTCGAATCCGAAGCGTCCCTTGACGCACAACCGGTTGTGGTTGGCGGGGCCGTCGCGGCCCTGCACTGCCACGATCTCGTTGTCCTTGAGCTGGTACGTGATCTGGCAGCCGACCCCGCAGTAGGGGCAGACGCTCGCCACCTCGTCGGGTTCGAGCCTTTTGTCGACGCCCTCGTCATCCACCAGCGTCGCCTCCATCAGCGCGCCGGTGGGACACGCCTGGACGCATTCACCGCAGGCGACGCACGTGCTCTCGCCCATGGGATCGTCGAAATCGAAAACGATCTTCGACCCGATGCCCCGGTACGCCATGCCGATGACGTCGTTGACCTGCACTTCCCGGCAGGCGCGCACGCACAGATTGCAGTGAATGCAGGCGTCGAGGTTCACCCGCATGGCGGTGTGGCTGGGGTCCGGCGCCGGCGTTTGCCTGGAGGGAAACCGGCTGTCGGTGACGGACATTTTCCCGGCCCAGGTCCAGAGCTTCGAATCGTGCTCGTGAGCCACTTCCCGCGCCGGCTGGTCCGCCACCAGCAGCTCCATCACCATCTTGCGGGAGAATTGCGCGCGCTCGGTATCCGTGCTCACCTTCATACCGGGCGTC
>DATIPL010000597.1:0-3686 GCA_035471965.1 Gammaproteobacteria bacterium | reverse complement strand
CCCTGCAGCGGCTCGCGGATGATCGAGCTGGCGAAGGTCGAGGCCGCCTTGTTGGGCTTGCCCGGCCGCACCACCACCGTCGGGTAGCGCAGCGCCCGGCCGTCGACGAAGCCCTTGCGGCTGTAGTCGTTGACAAGCAGTTCGCCGATGACTTTCTGCGTCCCGTAGGAAGACTGCGGCGTGGTGGCGGTGTCGTCGCGGACCGGCGACGGCAGCTCGCTTCCGTATGCCGCAACCGAGCTGGTGAATACGACCCGCGGCACATGGTTCAGTCGGCGGCAGGCTTCGAGCACGTTCAGCGTGCCGTTGAGATTGACGGCCATGCCCTTGTCGAAATCCGCTTCCGCCTCGCCGCTCACCACCGCGGCGAGATGAAACACGCTGTCCACTTCGTCCGAAATCAGATCTTCAACGCACTCCTCGTCGCATACAGAACCGATCACCGGGCGCACGCGCCGATCCGAGTACGGCTCGCCCGCCTGCTGGTCGAGAACGACGAGCTCGTCGATGGCAGACAACGAACCGTGACGATCGACGAGGCGTCCGCGATCCAAGAGGGACCGCGTAAGCATGCGACCGAGAAATCCGCTGCCGCCGGTGATTGCGACCTTCATCGAATACTGTTGATCGACCTCGAGACCGGATTGGAGCTTGTCATCCTGACGCCGGAGATCGCATCGCGCAAGCTGCCTTCAACCGCAAGGGCTGTGCCGCACGCCGGGTTGAATTACACTCCGGCCATGCCCGTCCCCACGCTGGAAGCGTTCATCGGCAACACGCCGCTGGTGAGATTGCAGCGTCTTGCGGGTGAATCCGGCAACACGCTTCTGGTCAAGCTGGAGGGAAACAACCCGGCGGGCTCGGTCAAGGACCGACCCGCTGCGAGCATGATTGCGCAAGCGGAAGTCAGGGGAGAGATCGCCCCCGGTGACACCCTGATCGAAGCCACCAGCGGCAATACCGGGATCGCGCTCGCCATGGCCGCGGCCATAAAGGGCTATCGCATGGTGCTGGTGATGCCGGAGCACATGAGCGCCGAGCGCCGGGCGGCGATGCGCGCCTACGGGGCGGAGATCGTTTCGGTGCCGGAAAAGGGGGGCATGGAGGCCGCGCGCGACGTTGCGCTCGAGATGCAGTCGAGAGGCGGGGGGAGGGTGCTCGACCAGTTCGCCAATCCGGACAATCCCCTGGCCCACTATCGCGGCACCGGTCCGGAGATCTGGCGCGATTCCGGCGGCGCCGTAACCCACTTCGTCAGCGCCATGGGGACCACCGGGACCATCATGGGAACATCGCAATTTCTCAAACAGCAAAACAGCGAAATCCAGATCGTTGGCGTGCAGCCCGACGGAGAGTCCAGTATTCCCGGAATTCGCAAATGGCCGCAAGCTTATCTGCCGAAAATCTTCGAGCCGCACAGGGTGGACAGGATAATGGAAGTATCGGCGGACGAAGCGGAAACCACGACACGCGCGCTGGGAACAGAAGAAGGGATATTTGCGGGTCCGTCGTCCGGCGGCGCGCTGGCCGCAGCGCTGAAGCTTTCCGCGGAGCTCAAAGACGCCGTCATCGTCTCCATCGTCTGTGACCGCGGCGACCGTTATCTCTCCACGGGAATCTTCCCAGCCGACTGAACCGTCGGGCGCATTTGGACTCAGTCATGGCGGCGCTCCGGCTACCGGTTCATTCCACTCCGATGTCGCGGCTCGCCCGCTTGCTGGCGGGATCGTCGTTGTTGTTCTTCATTTGCGCCGGGGCGCCGGCGATCGAAGAGATCGTTTTCAGCTCCGGTCCGGTGCGCGGTCCCGGCTGGTCCGTTGCGCGCACGCAAACGCGCCTTCGCGTGGACGACGCCCGTCCTTCCGCGGTTATCGAGCTGGACGGGATCAAGCTCCCCGGATACTTCAAGCCAATCGATAAAGTCAGCGCCCGCTGCGATCGGCTGAGATTCCAGGCCTCAGGCATAGTCTGCGCTGGCGGCGAGCTTCGCGTGCAGACGCCCGATGGTGCGCCCGCCTTCTCGCCGGCGCGTTTCGAGGCGGCGTACGGAAACCGGGGCTTGCGTTTCACTATCAGCGGGCTCGAGCTCGGGGGCGGCGTCGTCGAGGCGGCTTTCGAAGGAACGAACGCGGGGTTTTCCCTCCACGCCACGGGCGAGTCGCTGCCGCTCCCGGCCCTGCTCGGGCTGATCGATCTGAAACCTGCCGGAATCGAGGGGGCGTCCGAAAGCGGCGTCGTCTCGGGAAAGCTCCGCTGGCGCGACTCGAGCTCGGAGGGCGAACTGTCCGCCTCGCTGAATCTGGAACAGCTCGCTTTTTCGGACGCATCGGGACTCAACGCCGGCGAGAACCTGGTCGCGGACCTGGGCATCGAAGCCTCGCATCGCAGCGGCCCCTGGCGCTTCCGGAGCGTCGCTACGGTTTCGGCAGGCCAGGTCTACCTGCACCCGGTCTTCGTGGATGCATCTGAAGGCGCTCTCGAGCTCGAAGCGAACGGCAATTCCGATCGAGCATCGAAAAGCATTGCGGTTGAGGAGTTCAGCTTTCGCCATCACGGCGTAGGACAGATTGACGGCAGCGCGGTGCTGGGTTTCGAGGCAGGCGCACCGCGCATGGATCGCCTGGTCCTCGAGACAGGGCAACTCGCGCTGGCGCGCTTTCACCCCGTCTACATCAAACCGTGGCTGACGGAATCCGCCTTCTCCAAGCTGACCGCCAGCGGAAACGCGAGCGCGCGCATCGCCTGGTCGCGGGAGGGATCGTCCGAAGCGGCGCTTACCCTGCGGGAACTGAATCTGGACGACGACGCGGCCCGCTTCGGGCTGCTGGGACTGAGCGGTGAGGTTCACTGGCGTGAGTCGGGGACGCCGCGGCAAACGCGCATCGGCTTCAAAGGCGCGCGCTTTTATCGAATCGACCTGGGGCCGACGGAGCTCGTGGGCGTGTTTCTGGGCTCGGACTTCCGTCTCAGCGCGCCGCTGGACCTGCCCATGCTGGGCGGTGCGCTGCATATCGACGATCTCGAGGCAACGGGACTCGGCGGCGAGCGGCTGTCCTGGCGCATGCGAGGCGCGCTCCGGCCCATATCCATCATGGCGCTCACCAGCAGCCTCGAGTGGCCGCCCTTCTCGGGCAGCCTTTCCGGTGAGGTGCCGTCACTGCGTTACGCAGATGGCGAAATCAACGTAGACGGGAAGCTCAACGTGCGCGCCTTCGACGGGCGGGTACAAATCGATGGGCTCAGGCTTCAGCAGCCGTTCGGCGTCGTGCCCCGGCTGACCGCCGATGTCGTGGTCGATGCGCTTTCCCTGGGCGCACTGACCAGCACTTTTTCCTTTGGTAATATCGAGGGCCGGTTGAGTGGCCGCATTGACGATCTGGTGCTTGAAAACTGGCGTCCCGCAGCTTTCGATGCCCGCTTCGCCACGCCTGGAGACGATAAGTCCCGGCACCGGATCTCCCAGCGCGCGGTCGAGAACCTGGCGCGGATCGGCGGCGCGGGCCAGGTGCTTTCCTCCACACTGCTCGGCTTCCTGGAATCTTTCTCCTACGACCGCCTCGGGATCAGCTGTCGTCTGAAAAACGGCGTCTGCGAGATGGGCGGTATCGAGGATGCCAGGCGCGGCTATTACATCGTGAAAGGCGGCGGGTTACCGCCGAGAATCGACGTCTATGGATTCAATACCC
>DATIPL010000596.1:0-3701 GCA_035471965.1 Gammaproteobacteria bacterium | reverse complement strand
CTCGTCGTCGTAGTAGTACACCACCACCCAGTCCCGGGTGCGATCGAGCTCGTGGGCACGGGCGGTGTTGGAATAAAGCACGGAAAAATGCCAGCCGTCGCGGGTGAGGTGCATCACCGGCAGCCAGGCCTTGCCCTCGGGGTTGAAACGTTTTGGGGCAATGGTCGGGAGCTCGCCGGCATTGGCCTTTTTGCGGTACTCGGCATCCACTGAGAGCAAAATCTCCACCGGAGGCCCCGGGGCGGTCGTTGCCGGAGCCGGCGCCCGCACCCGTTTGAGGGTCGAAGAAAGATGGTTCCGGATCGCGGCGGCGCGCCGGGGTCCGACGCCGGGAACCGTTTCCAGGCGGCCGTCGTGGGCAGCAACCTCCAGGGCCTCCAGCGTATCCAGGTCCAGATGTTCGTGGATCCGTTTCGCGAGATCCGGGCCAATGCCCGGAACGCTCTGGAAAAGTCTTACCGGATCGAGCTCACCGCGCAGGCGATCGAGCAGGGTCCAGCGGCCGCGGACGACCATTTCGATAATCGCGTTGGCGATGCCGCGGCCTACACAGGGAAGCGCGGTGAGCCCGTCCATTCCCTCGCGCTCGAAGATTTCGCCCACGTCCCGATCGAGACCGGTGAGCATGCCCGCCGCACGGCGATAGGCGTTGACGCGAAACGGGCTCGCTTGCTGCTGCTCCAGCAGGCTCGCCGCTTCTTCCAGTCGATCGCTGATCTGCCGGTTGAAGGATGCGGCCATGGTCAAATCTCCGTCAGTCCGGGCGGGCGTGGCGAAGCGGGTTTCGGCACCCCTCCACTGAACGTTTTACCGTTGCGGGCATCGAAAAAGTATCAAGGTACAAGAGACCTACTCCAGAGGCAGCGGTGCCGTGAGAGAGCAGATAATCGAGATGCTCGATTTTCCGCGGATATACGTTCGCTCGAACATCGATCTCGAAAACTGCACCCACGCAGGCAATTTCGCGCCGGGTGACCCCGTTTGCGCCGATTGCGCAAGCCGGCTCGAATGCAGCTGGCTCTATCATAGTGACGATTTCTCCGGCCTCCGGGAAAAGCGGACGCCGCACCTGATAAGTGCGCTGGAATTCGCGCTGGAATACATCGAAGCGTCATCTTTTCGCGCAGGCCACCGGCCCAGGAAAGGTTGTCGTTGCGAAGCGTGCGTATGGCTCGACAAGGCACGTAAGCTCCACACGGAGCTGAAACGAACTGCTCAACGCAATCGCCGGTAAAAAGGGCAGGACCTCCCCTTACCGGGTTTCCGATCCAGTCTGCGCACATCCAGGAGCGGAAAATTTACGTTCCACTTACCTCGATGCGGCGAACTTTGGCATCGGCCCGCCGCGGCAATGTCAGGCGAAGCACGCCGCGCTTGTATTTTGCCTTGACGTCGGAATCGCTGACCGGCACGGGGAGCTCGATGGCGCGCTCGAATCGGCCGTAGGCTCTCTCCATCACGAAGTAGCGGCCCTGGGTGGACTCGCGCTCGACTTTTTTCTCACCCCGGATGACCAGTACGTCATCCGTCAAATGAATGTCGAAGCTGTCCTTGTCCATGCCCGGAACTTCGACGGCGACATGTACCGACTCATCGTCGACGCTGATTTCGGCGGCAAGCACGCCCCAGCGCACGCCGTCACGGGCGACGCGGTCCTCCGCAGTTTCCACTCCGGAGCCCGGGCGCGGGAGGTGAAACCGCGTCAACGCGCTGCCAGTGCGCTCCACCAGCTCGTTCCAGCCTTCGCTGATGGTGTCCAGGGCGCGGGAAAAGCCGGACCTGAGTTGACGCAAAGTACTCATGGCTCATACTCCTTTGTCTCAAAAAAACATAGACTTGTGCTGGCGATTTAATCCATACAAGAGGATACGGGGCCGATTCCCGTCGCAGTTGACGCAGATCAGCCGTATGAATCCCGTGCACGGTTTCAATGTGGTGGCGCAACCGACCCGGTTCAATCCGTGCCTCACGGGTCAGCGTTGAATGGGAGACAGGACGAAGATGACGCATTTCTTGAAGTCAAGCCACCGGGGTCTGGTGGCAGCTCTGACTCTGCTGGTTGTCGCCGGCGGCGCCATCGGGGCGGTTCCGGGGTCCAAGCCGGACTCTGGGGCGGCTTATCCCGACATGTGGAGTCCCGACTGGCTGCTGCGGGACTGGTGGAGTCTCGATCCTTTAGAGCCCGGCCGACAAAAACGCATCGCCCGCCATCAGCACTTCATGGATCACGGTGTCCCCGACGCATACCGGGGAGAGCGCAATCCGTTTTCGATCTCGCCCGAAGTCGTCAGCAAGGGACGAATGCTTTATACGGCCCATTGCCAGGACTGTCATGGTCCGGTCGGGATGGGTGACGGGGACATGGCGCTTGCGGTCAATCCATCTCCGGCGCTGCTGGCGTTCATGATTCAGACGCCGCTGGGCGTCGACGAATACCTGATGTGGTCGATCTCCGACGGCGGCGCGCTTTTCGGCAGCGATATGCCGGCGTTCAAAGACCGCCTGAGCATTGCGGAGATCTGGAAAATCATCGCCTTTATGCGCGCGGGGTTTCCGCGCGCGGAATAGATTGAGGGGCCGTCATGAACAGGTTGGATTTGAACCCCGGGCACCTGGCCCATCACGAGGACTGGGAAGGAGAACACGCTGCGTTCACCTGCCCGGCATGCGAAAAAGTGTTCATCGTTACCGCCGCGCTGCATGACGGGAAGCGTCCCTGCCCCAACTGCGGCAAGTGCCTGGGCCACGTTCAGGGTCGTCGCGAAAGCGGAGGCGCCGCGTGGCTCGAATGGGAGTAGTACCAAGGGGCTGAAGGCAAATTCATCGCGATAGGAGGGCAGAAATGGATCAGGAGTTCCTGGGCGACCGGAGAAAGGCGCTGGAAGAATCGTTCTTCACCAAGGAAAACGAAAAGCTGCGCAGGGCGCTCAAGGAGAAAGAGGCGATCAAGCGGAAAGAGCATGCCCTGTCGGAGATTTCGGGCATCCGCGATGAGAATGTGCTCAGGCATCTGGTGGCGCTGAACATTGGCGCCGACACTCTGACGGCCCTGACGATGGTGCCTCTTGTTCAGGTGGCCTGGGCCGACGGCGATGTGGACGAAAAAGAGCGCGCCGCGATTCTCGAGGCCGCGGAGGAAGTCGGCGTCCACAAGGGGAGCCCGAGCGCCGATCTGTTGAATGAATGGCTCAAATTCAAGCCTGATCGAGAAATACTCAAGGCGTGGAAGGAATACGTGGCGGCGCTCTCCGCGACGCTTCCCGACGAAGACAGCAAGAAGCTCCGTTCCGCCTTGCTGACCCTGGGCCGCGCCGTGGCCGAAGCTTCGGGGGGCGTGCTCGGCTTTGGTCACAAGATCTCTAATGCGGAGCGGGAGGTGCTGGATGAGCTCGAGGGCTGAAGCGAAGCCTGAATATGTCATAAGAGCAATGCGCCCGGCGGCGCCAGGGAAAGCTCGGGTCGCCGGTTTCGCGCTCTGAGGCCGAATTCCGTTTCCCGCTCACGCGCCGGGGCGTTCTAAATGTTCCGTTTGCTGATACTCGCGCTGCCGCTGATTCTCGCTGGCGTTCAGGCGCGCGCCGACGGATGGTCGCAACGGTGGCGGTCAGCCATTGATGGTGGCGATCTCGCGGCGCTCTCGAGCCTCGCCGGGGCGGATCGCAACCTGAACCTCGCAGATCGGTGGGGCAGGACCGCGCTCA
>DATIPL010000595.1:0-4341 GCA_035471965.1 Gammaproteobacteria bacterium | reverse complement strand
TACCAGTGCCTGGCGACCTCGATACGCTTGCAGATCCATATGTCATCGTGCCCCATTACGTGATCCAGAAACCGCGTCAACGCCCACATACGGGAGGGCCTGGCGATGAGCCGGCAGTGCAGCGCCACGGTGAGAAAGCGGGGTGTCTTCGCACCTTCGACGTATAGCCAGTCGAAGGCGTCTCGCATGTAGGTGAACCAGTCGTCCGCCAGGTTGAACCCCTGGGCGCGAGTAAAGCGACTGTCGTTGGTGTCCAGGCTGTGGCAGATGACCAGGTGCGGCTTGCCGTTCACCACCACCCAGTAAGGCAGGTCGTCGTTATAGGCATCGCAGTCGTAGAGAAAGCCGCCTTCCTCCGCCACCAGGCGGCGGGTGTTCAGGCCGGGTCTTCCGGTATACCAGCCCAGCGGCCGGGCGCCGGTGAGCCGCTCGATGGTCTCAACGCAGAGACGGATGTGCTCGCGCTCCACCCGCTCCTCGACGAACTGGTAATCAATCCAGCGCCAGCCGTGGCTTACCACGTCGAATGCGTTGGCGCGGATCGCTTCCGCCACCGCCGGATTCTTTTCCAGCGCAGCGCCTACCGCGTAGACGGTGAGGGGCAGGCCGCGCTCGGCAAAAGCATCGAAGATTCTCCACACCCCCACCCGGCTGCCGTACTCATAGCATGACTCGATGTTCAGGTGCCGGGTACCGTGAAGCGGTTCAAGGCCCGAGAGATCCGACAGGGTGGTCTCCGAATGGTCGTCCCCGTTGAGCACGCAGTACTCTGCACCCTCCTCGTAATTGAGGACGAAGTTGAGCGCCACCCGGGCGCCGCCCGGCCACTCCGGGTTTGGCGGCCTGGGGCCGTAGCCGACGAAATCGCGCTCGGGGTATTCATTCACTGGAGCACTCCTTTGAGCAGACCTTCGGTTCTGATTTCGTACTGTTTTATCCCCTAAGCCACCGACTGACCCGGCACGAGGATGTCGTATTTTTGATAGACGCCGTGAACCACATGCGCTGAAAATCTGGCGCCACGCCGATAACGCGAGCGCGGCCGGGTTCGCCCTGGCCGAATCACTTCCTGCTCACCGGAGGATAAGCCATGGACAAGCGGGTGGACAAAGCCGATGCGCCGCAGACGAAACAGGGGCCTTCCGTCTCGGTGGCGCGAAATACGCCGCGCAGAGACCTTACCGACACCGAGACCCCGGTAGACATGCGTCGGATGCGCGCCTATCGCCTGAGTCGAGTCCGGGATCAGCTGCGCAAGCTGGATTATTCCGCCTGCGTTCTTTTCGATCCTATCAACATTCGATACGCAACCGGGGCTCGGAACATTTCTGTGTGGACACTGCATAACGCGGCCCGCTACTGCTTTATTCCGCTGGAGGGCCCCGTCGTTCTGTTCGACTTTCACAACTCTTCCCATCTCTCCGGCACGCTTGAAACCGTGGACGAAGTGAGGCCGACTACGGTGTGGTTCTATTTTTCTTCCGGTCCGGCGTGCGCGGCGCGTGCAGGCAAATGGGCGGCAGAGATCGCCGATCTGCTCCACCAGCATGGAGGCGGCAATCGGCGTCTCGCCATCGACCACTGCAATCCCTTCGGCTACGAGGCGCTTCAGCGCCAAGGGATTCAGGTCCATGACGGCCAGGAAGTTTTGGAGCTCGCCCGGGCAATAAAGTCCGAGGACGAAATCTCGTGCATGAGCATCGCCATCGCCGTATGCGAAACCGGCATGGCGCGAATGCGCGCAGCGCTCGAGCCCGGAGTGACGGAAAATCAGCTTTGGGCGATCCTCAATACGACCAACCACGAAATGGGTGGCGAGTGGATCGAAACGCGACTGCTGGCCTCGGGGGGGCGCACCAACCCGTGGTTTCAGGAGTGCAGCGACCGTCTCGTTCGCGCCGGAGAGCTGGTGAGCTTCGACACCGATCTCATCGGACCGTTCGGTTACTGCGCCGACATCTCGCGCACTTACTTCTGTGGCCCCGGCCGTCCCAGCGAAACCCAGCGCCGGCTCTATGGGCTTGCGGTGGAGCAGGTAGAGCACGACATGTCGGTGCTCAAAGCGGGAATGAGCTATCGCGAGCTTTCCGAGCGCGCCTGGAAGGTGCCTGCGCGGTACGCGGGCAACCGCTATTCCAGCGTCGCTCACGGCGTGGGCATGTGCGACGAGTATCCCAAGAGCGTATTCATCGACGTCTTCGAGGAAAAGGGCTACGACGGCGTATACGAGCCCGGAATGACCGTCTGCCTTGAAAGTTATATCGGGGAAGTCGGCGGCGACGAGGGCGTCAAGGTCGAGCAGCAGGTGTTGATCACCGAAAACGGAATCGAGCTGCTCTCCACGTTTCCCTACGAGGAAGCGTTGCTGCTGCGCGAGGTTTAAGCTTTCAACCGCCGCGGTGGGGCAGCGGGCACGGCACGATTCAGCGCACGCCTTCGGGCTTGGAATCGGCTGCCGGCATGCATTCTCCCGAGGTGCGGTATTTTTCCAGCGTCACTTCGTACCAAGCGGAATACGTTCCGTCGGAGACTTTCTTGATCTGGACCCGCGAGGCGACCTTGACGGGCTCACCGATCGCGCACTCGCAGCCTTCATCACAGTCATCGCTGTCGTTTTCCAGCTCGTCGTACACCAGCTTGAGGAGCCGCTGCTCGAGGTCGGCCGGCGATCCGCTCCTGGGGCGCGGCGCGATGTGAATGAAGCGGGCCTGAGCAATCTTGAACTGGGTGCGTTCACAGGTGCCGTCACAGCTCATGGAAGACTCTCCTCGTGCTTAACGAACGATCATGACGGTACATTCGGACAGCATGCTCACCTTCTGTGACACGCTGCCGAGCAGCAGGGTTTCCGATTCTCCGGCGCCGCGTGATCCGAGGACGATGAGGTCCACTCCGCTCGACTTCGCGTAGTCGACGATGGTGCGCGCCGGCCTTCCCTCTCGAACCTCCGTTTTCACCTTCTTGAGATTCGCTTCGTCTGCCAACGCTTTCGCTTTGCTTGTGATCGCGTTGGTCATTTCGTCCAGAACGTACTTGGGCTCTCCGAGCAGGTTCTCCGCTTCGAGATAGCGCCGAAGCTCTGGCGTCACCTTGAAAGGCCGGGTGACGGTCAGAAGGTGGAGTTCGGCGTCAAACTGACTCGCGAGCCGGATCCCCGTAGTCGCCGCCCTGAGGCTGTGAGTGGATCCGTCGAGTCCGACGAGTATCTTCCTGTACATGGGCGATCGCTCACTGGCCTGAGGGACGGATTCGAGCGCCGGCTGAAGGCTCAGGCGCTCGTCTCTTTTACGTGCAGGCGCTCCTCTTTGGCGGGTACCCGGATGACCGGCTCGATCTGGCGCAGCTCGTCGAGCGGTATGTGGCACGCGATTGCGTGGCTCTCGGAGGCCATCTGCACCGGCGGTCGCTCGTCGTCGCAGATCTTGCCGACCTTCCGCGGGCACCGGGTGGAGAAAGGGCATCCCTTGGGAGGGTTGAGCACGCTGGGCAGATTACCCTCCAGCACGATCTCCCGCTTGGTCACTTCGGGATCGGCGATGGGCACCGCGGACAGAAGCGCCTCCGTATATGGATGGTAGGGGGGCTCGAATATCTCCGTGGTGGTGCCGCGTTCCATAATCTGCCCCAGGTACATGACGACGATACTATCGGCGAGATAACGCACCACGCTCAGATCGTGACTGATGAAAAGCAGGGTGGTCTTGTGCTCGCGCTGGATCTCCATCAGCAGCTCGGTGACCGCCGCGGCGACGGAGACGTCGAGCGCCGAAACCGGCTCGTCGGCGATCACCATGGACGGATTCCCGGCAAAAGCCCGGGCGATGCCGATGCGCTGCTTCTGACCGCCGGAAAGCTGGCGCGGTCTTCGATAGTAGAAATCCCTCGGCAGCTTGACGATATCCAGCAGCTTCATGACGCGATCACGAACTTTGTCCTTGTCCTGCTCCACGCCGAACTTCCTGATCACGCGGGCAATTTGACCGCCCACGGTGTGGCTGGGATTGAGGGTGTCAAACGGATTCTGGAACACCATTTGCAGCTTGCCGATCTGCTTGGGATCGCGCTCGCGGACCGGGATCTCGGCGATGTCCCTGCCGTCGTGGCGCACCGATCCGTCGGTGGCGGTCTCCAGGCCCATGAGGACCTTGGCAAAAGTGGACTTTCCGCATCCCGATTCCCCGACGATGGCCACGGTCTCTCCTTCCCGGGCGTCGAAATTGATTGCCTCGTTCGCTTTTACGAACTTGACGCTTTCGCCGGAGATGATGGCGGCGATCGAGCGATCATGGACCTCGTAGTATTTTTGCATGTTGTCCACTTCGAGTACCTTATCGCCGATCT
>DATIPL010000594.1:0-5498 GCA_035471965.1 Gammaproteobacteria bacterium | reverse complement strand
AGGCGCGAAGGGATAAAAGTATCGCAACGTCGCCTTCCGCAGGGACAGGATTGTATCAGACCGCCCTTTGAAGTCCCTGGCGGTCGCCGGGATCGGGACGCTTACGCTTCAGACTCGAGACCGGCGTGATACATTTCGCTTTCTGGTCCTGGCGCCCAGCTCGATGCAGCGACTCAAAGCCGAAGGCCTCACTTATCTGGCCGCCTTCACCCTGTGCATTCCCGCCGCCAACTGGCTCATCGGCAATCTGGGCACGGTGTGTCCGGACGGCGCGCCGTGTCTGATCCCGGTCGCACCGGGCGTCATGGCGCCGAGCGGCGTGGTCATGGTGGGGCTGGCGCTGGTCTTTCGCGACCTGGTGCAGCGGCGGCTGGGGCGCGCCTGGGCGGTGGCCGCCATTGTCGCCGGTGCGCTGCTGTCCGCCCTGCTGGCGCCCCGCGCGCTGGTGCTGGCTTCCGGGGCCGCCTTCCTGCTCTCGGAGACCGCGGACTTTGCCGTCTATACCCCGCTCCAGGCGAAACGGCTGGTGCTTGCCGTGGCCTTGAGCGGGGCGGTGGGCGTGGTGGTGGACAGCGTGGTGTTTCTTTACCTGGCCTTCGGCAGTCTGGATTTTCTCCTCGGCCAGGTCATCGGAAAGTCCTGGATGATCGCGCTCTCATTGCCATTCATCGTCTGGCTGAGAAACTCCGACGCCCGGCGGGGAATTCAGCCCGCTTGAGCCTCGGCGATCAAGCGGTTCAGTTTCGACCGTCCGGAGACCTGGGCGCTCAGCGATGCCGGAACGATTCGATGCGCGCGTCGGTGTCTCCGATCACGTAGTCGCTGCGTGACTCGTACTCCAGACCCTCGTCGAGACGCATTCCCTCCGTGGCGCGATAGAGATCCTTGTAGGCGGCGATGGTATCGCGGCTGTTGGCGAGGATCTGATCGCACAGCTCGTCGATGACGTCGTCGAGAGAGGCCAGCGGCGGGGCGAAGTTCGCAAGCCCCATTTCAAGCGCCTCCTCGCCGGAGAAGGTTTTTCCCGTATAAGAGAGCTCGCGCGCTCTCAATGCTCCGACGCGCCGGGGCAGCCGCTGACTCATGCCCCAGGAAGGTCTGATTCCGTAGCGCGCGTGGGTATCGCCGAGCTTTGCCTCCGCCGCGACGACGATGAGGTCGCAGGACAGGGCGAGCTCCAGCGCGCCGGTGAAGCAAAAACCATTGATCTTGGCGACGACCGCCTTGGGGATCGTTTCGATTTTGCGGATCACGCCGCGACCGGGCACGTCCAGCACCGGACCCACGCCGCCGTTCACCAGCTTTCGTTTTCCGAGACTTCTCAGGTCGACGCCGGCTGAAAATGCTCTTCCTTCGCCGGTGATGACGATGATCCCCACGGCGTCGTCTTCCGCTGCCTCGTCGAGGGCCGCACTCAATGCATCCAGCATCTGCGGCGTCAGCGCGTTCAGCGCCTCGGGACGATTGAGCTTGAGAATCGCGCGCCCGTTCTCGTGCTGCCTGAGAATGGTTTCCATGACTTCCCGAGCTGAAAAGCCCGAATGGAAACAGATCGCCGGGCGAATAGGCAAGACCCGTTTCGTCGGCGGCATGGGCCACTTCACTCGCCAAAGCGCCGTCGAGCCGCTCTGGGCGAGCCGCGCCGGCGCGCGTCGAAATATTCACCGGAGCAAGGCGGTCTAGGTGATCACCAGCCGGTTCATGGCTGCGAGGGTGGACAGCGCTTGGCGACGGTGGTTGTTGCGACCGTGGGCGGCGAGAAGCCGGGGCCGTCTTATGCGGCGCCGCAGCATTTGCCGCACCCATGCTATCGGCCGAGAGAAAAAGCAGCCGTTCAGGCAGTCCGTATGCGTGAGACATATGTGAAACATATGTGACGCGATTTCGAGAGACCGCGCGTAGATTCCAGAAGTCCCGACGGCAGCGTGACGCCTCGTGAGGCGAAGGCGAAGGAGCCGCGACCTCGCAGGAGTCGGCCGCTTTCAGCGACGGGAAGCGCCGCGCGTGGTTCCTTTAACGATGGAGAGAAGCATGAAGACACCACGTATTTCCAGCCACCTCAGTCGGAAGCCGTTGTGCGCGGCCGTATTGAGCGGACTCGTGACCGTTTCGGTGCCGACGCTGGTCGCGGTGGCGGCGAGCACCGCGAACCCCTGCGCCGCAAGGCGCAACAGGGTGCTCGCACAGGCCTGTAATCCCTGCAATCCCTGCGCCACCAAGCGGGCATGCAATCCCTGTAACCCCTGCGCGGCAAAAAGGAAGGCGTGCAATCCGTGCAACCCCTGCGCCAGCAAGCGCGCCTGTAGTCCCTGTAATCCCTGCAACCCGTGCGCTGCAAAAAAGGTGAGCGCAAAGGACTTCATGCGCCCGAAAGGCGTCAAGCCGGCTGCAGGGAAAAAGTCGAAGCTCATTGCCGAGGGGGAGCGGCTCTGGAACAGCACCCGTCTCAGCACCAACGGGCTCAGCTGCAGTTCATGCCACGCGAATAACGCAAGCCTCAACGCCACCTTCGCAAAGCCTTATCCGCACGAGGTCGCCATGCCTTCGCAAATGGCCGGCGTGGGCAGAATCCACGCCGACGAGATGGCGCAGTTCTGCCTGCTGGTGCCCATGCAGTCAAAGACACTGCCGTGGAAGTCCATGGAACTCGCGGCGCTGGCGGCCTATACGGTGGAGCTGCAAAAGAACTTCAAGCCGAATCCCTGCGCTGCCAAGAGCCCCTGCAATCCGTGTAATCCCTGCGCAGCGCGGAAAGCCTGCAGTCCCTGCAACCCCTGCGCGGTGAAAAAATCGTGCAATCCCTGCGCGCCGAGGAAGACTCCCTGCAGCCCGTGCAATCCCTGCGCGGCGCAGAAAAGCAGCTGAGGCGCGCATCTTTTCAACCCGAGGAGACCCATATATGAATCATCGCAAGAAGCCCTTCCACATGAATCGCAAGCCGCTTTCTGCCGCGGTCCTGGGGGGGATCGTGGCGGTTACCGCCCCTGTCGTCGTGGCGGCAGACAACGGCGCGAATCCATGGGCGGCGTCGAAGACGTTTACCCAGGGACAGCCGCTGCGGCTCGCCGCCTGTGCGCCTTGCGGCGCGAAGAAAGCGTGTAATCCCTGTAACCCGTGTGCGACCAAGCGGGCGTGCAATCCGTGCGCGGTGAAAAAAGCAGCGTGCAGTCCGTGCAATCCCTGCGCGGTGAAAAAAGCAGCGTGCAATCCGTGTAATCCTTGCGCGGTGAAAAAGAACCCGTGCAATCCGTGCAACCCGTGTAAGACGAGCTGAAATCGAGTCTGTCAGCGCCGTCGCTGCGCCGGTGCATTGCAGATTGCGGCGCAAGTGCCGGGACTGTCTACTCGGCTGCTTGCGCGAGACCACGCCCCGGATCCTCCGGATCCGGGGCGGTCTCTATCCGCTTCCCGCGTTTCGATTCCGCTTCCGCCGGGGAGTGGAACGTTCGAATAGCAGAGAACGTTACGGCGCGTGATTCACGAAGATGATCCCGCGAGTCGAGGGTTGCCGCGACACGCGGGATTTAGTTGACCTGGCCGCGCCGACGCAGCCAATCCAAAACGGCATACACGCTGCCCGGAAAAGCATTGGACACTCAGTCATGAATCTATCGACGGCCTCCCCGGGCATCGTCCGTACCAAATCCGAGGTGCCTGAAGCTTTTCGCCGGCGCGGCGAGGCTTTCTTCGCAACGGTGGTTCTTGCTTCGCTGGCAGGCGGCTGTTTCGATTTCGTTGCCGCCGGCGAGAGCGCCGTTCCCGGAGTAATTCCGGTACCGGCGGGGGCATTTATTGCAGGCTCGGACCAGGCCGAGCGGGAAGCGGCCTATCGTCTGGACGAAATAGCCTACGGCCACAGCGTCACCCGAGAGCAGCGATGGTATGAAGGTGAACGAACGCGCCAGACGCTGCGCCTGCCCGCCTTCTCGATCAGCAGGAACTTGATCACCAACGGGCAATACGCGAAGTTCGTCGCCGCCACGGGCCACCGGGTTCCCGACGTGGACGAGAAGACCTGGGCATCCTATGGTCTGGTGCATCCATGGACGCAAACGCGCCGATTTGCCTGGGTCAACGACTCACCGCCGGACGCCCGCCGCGATCATCCGGTGGTGCTCGTGAGCCGGGGCGACGCGGAGTCATACGCGACGTGGCTTTCGCGGGCGACCGGCCGGGTTTGGCGGCTGCCCACGGAGCTCGAGTGGGAGAAAGCGGCCCGCGGCGCGGACGGACGGCGTTTTCCCTGGGGGGACGGGTTCGCGCCGAGACTGCTGAACAGCCACGATGCCGGACCTTTTGATACGCTGCCCGTGGGCAGCTTTCCCGGAGGCGCGAGCCCGTACGGCATGCTCGATCCGGCGGGACAGGTGTTCGAATGGACGTCCACGACGACCTCCGAAGGACGCGCCATCGTCAAAGGGGGATCCTGGGACGATGAGGGGTGTGGCGTGTGCCGCCCGGCGGCGCGGCACAGCCGGCCGGTGGATTTAAAGCACGTACTGATTGGGTTCAGGTTGGTCAGAGAAT
Organism: Gammaproteobacteria bacterium; assembly: GCA_035471965.1. Taxonomy (GTDB): domain Bacteria; phylum Pseudomonadota; class Gammaproteobacteria; order HK1; family HK1; genus CAMYJH01. The sequence goes on along the minus strand of DATIPL010000594.1, from coordinate 971 downwards.
GAGCGAGTCAGCGGCGGAAAAAATCGAGTCGCCCGAGCTTCGGGTCGCTTCGCTCGATTCCCTGTCCCGGCGACAGCGCGAAGCCATGGTCGAGGCTGGCGAAGTGATTCTCGAGTGTTATCGAGTATTGAGGAAGGGTGGAATCAATATCGTCGGCGAGTGTCTCAAGGGACAGGGTACCTTCTACGAATTCGACCACTACCCGAACGGCGACGTTTACGACGAAGAGACCCACGCCCAATACTATTATCACGCGCATCGCGGCCTTTCCGGGGAGCACGGACATTTCCACACCTTCCTACGCCAGGGCGCAATTCCGGAAAGCGTGCAGCCGGTGCCTTACCATGGAGAGACCAAGTGGCCCGAAGGCAGCGATGCCGTCTGTCATCTGGTCGCGATTTCCATGGACGTTTACGGTTTTCCCATTGGATTGTTTTCGACCAACCGCTGGGTTACCGACGAGGTGTGGTACGCGGCGGATGATGTGATCGGCATGCTTGACGGGTTCGAAATCGACCACGCTTATCCGTCATGGCCCGTCAATGTGTGGATCACGTCAATGTTTCGCTTGTTTCGACCCGAGATCGAGGCGCTCATTTTCCACCGGGATGCGTCAATCGAAACATGGAAGGCCGCTCATCCCGATGTCGACGTGTTCGAAGACCGGAATCTGGAGGTGACTGGACAGCTTCGTGTTTCCGTCAAGGAGAGGCTCGAACAGCTTAACAGCAGTCTGACCTGAGGACAGGCGCACGAATTGTTAATGTTCTGTGAGGACTGAAAGCGGAGAAATTTCGATAATTTTCCGAGTCAGCGATTTCAGTATCCCTCTCCCTTCGTCATCGCGCGGCACGAAGGCGCACGCTGACAAGGATGGCTGAGACCCGACATTTCCTCGAAGGGCCGCGCCAGCAGGAGTGAAGACAAAGCAATGCATTACCCAATTTCAATTTTTCGAATGAAGGCTCTCG
>DATIPL010000593.1:0-2544 GCA_035471965.1 Gammaproteobacteria bacterium | reverse complement strand
ATATCCCCGTGATCAAACGCCCCGAAAAACCGTTGAAGCTAGTCATCGAGGATGAGGACATCTTTCCACATTGGCGTCATGACGCTCCCGGATCAGGCGCGGTAGACTCGACCGTGCCACACGGATCGTTCGCCTGCCCAGTACCGAAACGCGGAAGTCCAGGTCATTGCCAGAAAGAGCGTCGCGGAAAGCGGCAGGGTCAGTCCAAGGGCGGGATTCAGTCCATAGTACCCGAGGGTAGGAATGAAACTCAGCGCCATGAAGACCATCGCCAGCACGGACAAAGATACCGATGGGGGATTATGGCTGAATAATCCCGCCAGCGGGATGAAGAAAGCAACGGCCATAATCAAGGTGCACAGCGCAAGCATCGGCAGACGATAGCCCAGCTGCGTGTACGCCGTGCGCGCCACCATGTTCCAGATATCAGTCAAACGAGGGTAGCGACGGGTGCTCACCGCCGAGCGCGTCAGCCCGATCCAGATCGCGCGGCCTTCGCGTTTGACCAGGCGTGCCAACGCGCAGTCGTCGATCAGCGCATCCTTTAATGCTGCAAACCCACCGATATCCGCGAGCGCCCGCGTTCTCATCAAGATACACCCGCCCGCGGCTGCGGCGACGCTGGAGCGCGGCGCGTTGACCAGGCCGAAGGGATAAAGCAGTTTGAAGAAAAAGACGAAGGCGGGCATCAACAACCGCTCCCAGCGGTAATTCATCGGCAGCTCGACCATCAACGAAACCAGGCTTGCGTTTTCCTTCCGGAGCTTCGCCTTCAGCGCCGCTACGAGACCGGGGTAAAGACGGATATCCGCGTCCAGCAGCAGCACCAGGGGCCGTTGCAGCAGCGGCTCCGCCTGGGACTGCGCCCACACCTTGCCCGTCCACCCCGGAGGCAGCGACCCGGCCCGCAGCACTGATACGTTCTTCAGCCCGAGGCTTTTCACCACCGCGGAAGTCTGGTCATCGGATCCGTCATCGACCACGACGACTCGCAGATCGCGGCCCTGAGCGTGAAGCGCCGCCAGGGTGACGGCGATGCGATCCGCCTCGTTTCGCGCCGGAACGATCGCCACCATATCGGACAAGTCGTCGTCGACTTTCACCGAGCCGATAGAGGCATCGAGCCGTTCGCGGGTAGACCAGGGCCGAAACGGCAGGAGCAACAGCGCGGCCCAGAGCAATCCGGCGACAGCGGACAATATGGTCAGGATCATGACCCGAGAAATCTTTTCTGCGTCAGGCGCCCTGTCAGCAGATGGTGGACGGTAGACCGGGTCTCAGGGGTCTGGCCGTGGGTCGACGATTGCCTGTTCGACCTTGACGCTCACAGAGCAGTTTTCGAATTTCATCCCGGTCTCACGCCAACCGTCAACTGTTCAGGCTCATGCCACCCGACGCGAGGGTTGTTCTGTCGGCGGATCCACCTCGACGGTATAGGTGACCGGCGGTGCGGGCGCCATCGGACCCTCGGTCCGGGGGCCGCCGAACCAGGCCCGAAGGGCCTTGAACGGATGATGCACGGCGTCATCAACCGCCGTAGGCTCGAACCCGCAATGCACCATGCAGTTGGCGCACTTCGGGTTGCGCCCGACTCCATAGCGGTTCCAGTCCACATCCTCGATCAGAGACTGATAACTGGCCGCGTAACCTTCCCCCACCAGCAGATAGCACGGCTTCTGCCAGCCGAACACGTTCCTGGTCGGATTACCCCACGCAGTGCACTGGTAGCTTTGATTTCCGGCGAGAAAATCGAGATATAAGGATGAGTGATTGAAACGCCACTTGCGCTTCTTGCCCAGGCGGAAAACTTTACGAAACAACTCCATGCTCGTTCTTCGACCCAGGAAAACGTCCTGTTGAGGCGCACGCTCGTAACTGAAGCCCGGAGCGACCGTGATGCCCTCGACATCGAGCTGCATGCACTCGTCGAAAAACCTCGCGATTTCATGGGCGGACTCACCCTGGAACAGGGTGCAATTGACCGTGACCCTGAATCCGCGCTCGCGGGCCATGTCAATCGCCTCGACCGCCTTATCGAACACGCCGTCCTGGCAAACCGAGCTGTCATGACGATCACGGTTGCCATCCAGGTGAACCGAGAAGGTAAGGTAAGGCGATGGTGAGTAGTCCTTAATGCGCTTTTTCAACAGCAACGCGTTGGTACACAGATATACATACCGGCGTCGCTTGACCAGACCCTCGACGATCTGGGGCATCTCCTTGTGAATCAGGGGCTCGCCGCCGGCAATGGAAACAATGGGCGCGCCGCATTCGTCGGCGGCGGATAGCGCTTCCTCGACACTGATCCGTTTGTTGAGAATGTGATCGGGATAGTCAATCTTGCCGCATCCCGCGCAGGCGAGATTGCAGCGAAACAGGGGTTCCAGCATGAGCACCAGGGGATATCGGCGGCGTCCGCGAATGCGGTTCTTGAGCACGTACAAACCGACGCTGAGTTGCTGCCTCAAGGGTACGCTCATTCCATTGGCCTCTGGACAGTAATTCGAACCATCGTCGCCTGGTCTCTCATGACCGGCCAACCCC
>DATIPL010000592.1:0-1735 GCA_035471965.1 Gammaproteobacteria bacterium | reverse complement strand
GTAATCACCGTACAGTGAAAAGTATCGGTCTTGGCCATGACTTCACGCGAAGTTCGAGTTTATTCCTTCGCCATTCGCTCCGCTTTTTCCGCCGCGTCCTCGATCTTGCCAACGTACATGAACGCGCTTTCCGGAAGCTGGTCCCACTTGCCGTCACAGAGTTCCTCGAACGAGCGTACGGTTTCTTCCCGCGGTGTATAGATGCCGGAGAAGCCTGTGAACTGCTCTGCGACGTAAAACGGCTGAGACAGAAACCGCTCGATCTTGCGAGCCCGGGCAACCACGATTTTGTCTTCTTCGCTGAGCTCGTCCACGCCGAGAATCGCGATGATGTCCTGGAGGTCCTTGTACCGCTGGAGAATCTGCTGCACGCGCCGGGCGACCCGGTAGTGACGCTCGCCGATCTGCTCTGGGGCAATGATGCGGCTGGTGGAGGCGAGCGGATCGACGGCCGGGTAGATGCCTTTCTCCGCGATGCTCCGCTCCAGGTTGACGGTGCTGTCCAGGTGGGTGAACGCCGTGGCCGGGGCCGGGTCGGTGTAGTCGTCCGCGGGGACGTAAATCGCCTGAATACTGGTCACCGCACCGCGGCTCGTCGAAGTGATCCGCTCCTGCAGCTCACCCATCTCGGTGCCGAGCGTAGGCTGATACCCGACCGCCGAAGGCATCCGGCCCAGAAGCGCGGAGACCTCGGAGCCGGCCTGCGAGAAGCGGAAGATATTGTCGATGAACAGCAGGGTGTCGGCCCCCGTCTGGTCACGGAAGTACTCTGCCATCGTCAGCGCGGACAGCGCTACGCGGAGTCGCGCACCGGGCGGTTCGTTCATCTGGCCGAAGACCATGACGGTCTGGTCGAGGACGCTGCGGCCGGTGTCGCCGATTTTGGCCTCCTGCATTTCGAGCCACAGGTCATTGCCCTCGCGCGTGCGCTCGCCCACGCCGGCAAAGCAGGAATAGCCGGAATGGAACCGGGCCAGTCGTGCGATCAACTCTTGGATGATGACTGTCTTGCCCACGCCGGCGCCGCCGAAGAGCCCAGCCTTGCCGCCGCGGACCAGCGGGCAGAGCAGGTCGATGACTTTGATGCCGGTTTCGAACAGCTCGGTCTTGGACGACAGATCCGGGAGCTCGGGCGGTTCGTGGTGGATCGGCCGGAAGTCCTTGGCGTCAATCGGCCCGCGCTCGTCGATCGTCTCGCCCACGAGGTTGAAGACCCGGCCCAGCGTCTCGTCACCCACGGGAACCTTGATCGGCGAACCTGTGTCGAGGATCTTCATTCCCCGCTGAACGCCGTCGGTTGAACCTAGGGCGACGGCTCGCACACGCCCGCCACCGAGGTGCTGCGCCACCTCGCACCAAAGCTTTTCGGTGAAGGTTTCGCCCAGCACGGTATGCTCGACGTCCACGTGGAGGGCGTTGTAGATGCCCGGCATGTGATCCTCGGCAAACTGCGCGTCGAGGGTCGACCCGATGATCTGGGTTATCTTTCCGAAATTACCGTTAGAAGAAGCTTCCATGGTCGTTACCTTTGAATCTGTGTCTGCTGTTATTCGAGGGCATTGGCGCCGCCGACAATGTCCAGCAGCTCCATCGTGATGTAGGTCTGCCGTGCCCGGTTATAGCGCCGCGTCAGATTGCGGATCATGTCCGAGGCGGCGTCGGTTGCGGCTTTCATGGCCACCATACGTGCAACCTGTTCGCTGACGGCGGCGTCGGTGAAGCACTGAAAGAGCCG
>DATIPL010000591.1:0-3128 GCA_035471965.1 Gammaproteobacteria bacterium | reverse complement strand
AGCGGAAATCGGGATTGAATTCCAGCGCATCGAAGATGGTCACTTTGTCGTCCATATAGGCCATGTTGGCCAGATGCATGTCGCCATGACATTCCCTTACGAATCCATCACGCCTTCGTTTGCGGAACTCGTCCCCCTTCTCAATCAAAGACTCCAGACTCCACTGGCGCAGCTCCTCCAGCAGCTTGCCGCGCGCGCTGTCGGCGTAGAGCGCTTTCACGGTTTCGAAGTTGTCAGCGATATCGGAAAAACGCCGTTCCGATTCCTGCACACGCTGGCCGGGTTCGGCGACGGGAATCGCCGAGTGAAATTTAGCCACTTCCGCGGCGAGCTTTCGAACCAACTCCTCGTTGAGATTTCCCTGATCGGTGAACCGATCGAGTCGATTCTGATCCGGAAACTGACGCATCTTCACCGCGTACTCGATGACTTTGCCCGAGGAGTAGAACTTGGGCTCGTCGACGGTCCCGTAGATCGGTACCACGCCTAGATACATTCGGCGTGCCAGCCTCTGGTTGAGTCGAAGCTCCTCATAGCAGGCAGCTCGGCGTCGCTCCAGGGTTGAGAAATCCGCGAAGCCCAGCGAAACCGGCTTCTTGATCTTGTAGGCGAAAGCCCCGGTCATCAGCACCCATGAAATGTGGGTCTCTATGACCCGAATATTTTCGACCGGGTGATCAAATACGGCGGGGTCGAGCAGGGCCCGAATCAACGGGGGCTGCGAAGCGCGGTTATCGTAGCCCTTTCCCATGTGTAATTTGCTTCCGACGTCGTCTGTACGCATCTTATCCGCGGGAGTAGAGCGTAATTTGATCCCGATCAAGCTCGCCCCGAGACCGCCCGCGCGCTCGAATTGAATGGCGAGTGATCTCGATCAGGCCCGTTCCCGCTGTGATAATTACGCTCATATTTTCCTCAATCAGGGACTGGCAGCGATGCTGCTACGACTATCCGGATTCGTTGAACGCGTGAGTGGCCACGTCACCCGCCCGGTGCTTTCGGTTCGGCCGGAGACCTCCTGCGCCGAAGCCATTCACGAAATGACCAGGGCGCGGGCGTCTCACGCCCTGGTCGTGGCCGAAGACGGCCGCATACTGGGCATCCTCACCGAGCAGGATGTGGTGCGCAGAATGACTTTTCAGCTGGACGGCATGGACCCCGTCACCAAGGCGATGAGCGCGCCGGTGAGCGTAATCCGAGAGCACGAATTCCTCTATCTGGCGATTGGAAAGATGCGTCGCTTGGGCCTCAAGCATCTGCCGGTGCTGAACGCGTCCGGCGCGCCGACGGGGATAATCGAGCTTGCATCGGCGCTTTCCATCGCCGCGGCGCAGACGGTCGACCAGATCGACCGCCTGACTCACGACGAAAGCCTCGGAGGGATGCGCCAGACCAAAGCGGCTCAGGCGTTGCTGGCGCAGGAGCTCTTGGAGGACGCGGTTCCGGCACCCGAAATTCTCGCCCTGATTTCTGAAATCAACGCCGATCTGCACCGCCGGGTGGTGGAGCGTCTTTTGAAACAAGGGCGAGAGAAAGGCTTGGGTGAGCCGCCCGCTCCTTTCGAATTCATCGTCATGGGTTCCGGGGGCCGATGGGAAAGCTCGCTGCATCCGGACCAGGACAACGGCTTGATAATCGGTGACTACCCCGATGTCGATCATGACGACTTCGACGGCTGGTTCATCGAATTCGCCGAGCGGCTGGTGGCGGCGATGGAAACAGTTGGATTTCCGCGCTGCAAAGGTTATGTGATGGCGACGAATCCAATCTGGCGCAAGCGAATCAGTGAATGGTGCGCGCAGGTGGGCTCGTGGCTGGGAAAGAGCAGCGGACTCGTTCTCAGGCTTTGCGACATCTTCTTTGATTTTCGCTGCGTCTACGGAAAGGGTGAAATGTCGAAACGGCTCAGAAACCATATCACCCGGCTCGCGCCGAATCATTTTTTCCTGCGGGAAATGTACAAGCTGGACGAAATTCACGGTCCTGCGCTTGGCCTTTTCGGAAGGCTGAAAACGGATCCGGTCAAGGGTCCCGGGCAGGGCAGGATCAATTTGAAGCTCACCGGGACACTGCCTCTGGTGGGCGCGGTGCGTATTCTCTCGCTCAAGGAACGCGTGTCGGAGCTTTCCACGCTGGACCGAATCCGCGCCCTTTGCCAGCGTGGGGCGCTCGACGCGGACGAGGCGGATTACTTGAGCGGTGGATTCAAGCACATCACACGCCTGGTGCTGCGGCAACAGTTATCGGACTTCGAGTCCGACCGCCCGCTTGGGAACCACGTGCCGCTTGACGCCATGACCCGTAGAGACAGGGATTTGCTGGTGAACACGTTTCAAGCCGTCCGGCGCATCCGGTCCCGGATCCGTTCCGAGCTGGGAGTCGAGATGTTCTAGGCCCGGCAACGTTTCCCCGGATTTCGCTGGCCGCAGCCGCCTAATGGGACAGAAGCACCGGCAGCTTTGCGTGACGCAGCACGTGGTCCGTTACTCCGCCGATGACCAGCTCCCGCCATCGGGCATGGCCGTAGGCACCCATCACAATCAGGTTGACGTTCTCCTCATCCGCCAGGGCGAGCAGCGCGGCGCCGTCGGATTTTCCGTCAGCCCGCACTTCCTTCGCTTCCGCCTTGACGCCGTGGCGCGCCAGGTGCCGGCAGAGCTCGCTGCCGGGCAGGTCGCCGTCATCAGGCGCCCTGGTGTCCGGGTTCACCATCACGACCATTACGCTATCGGCGCTCTCCAGTATCGGCATGGCGTCGTGGACGGCGCGCACCGCTTCGCGTCGACCGTTCCAGGCGAGCAACACTCGCGAGCCCAGGTCTTCGGGTATCGGCGCCGGCGGAAGGAGGAGCACCGGCCGGCCGCACTCCAGCATGATTCGGCCGGAGCTTTCCCCTGTTGCTGATTCGCCGTCGTTCTGGCCGCCGGCAAGTAAAACGAGATCGGCGAGCCGTCCATTGACGATCACCGTCTGTGCACGTTCTCCTTCCACGCAGTGCCAGTCCCAGTGAATCCCGGCGGAGGTGCATGCTTTCCGGAAAGCCGCCTCGGCCTCGTTGGCATGCTCCATGAAATAACTGCGGTTCTTGTCGAGAATTTCCTTGGGCAGCTGTGCCACGACGTATCCCG
>DATIPL010000590.1:0-7517 GCA_035471965.1 Gammaproteobacteria bacterium | reverse complement strand
CGAAATCTGTGACGAAGCAGGCATTGAATACGTCGATTCCCCCATATCCGGAGGCGTTGCCGGGGCGCGAAACGCCACCCTCGCGGTGATGTACGCAGGAACCCAGAAAACCTTCGATCTACTGAGGCCGGTTTACCTCGGCATGGCAAAGAACGTTTTCAAGGTAGGCGATCGCGCGGGCCAGGGACAGGCCATGAAGCTGCTCAACAACTTTCTATCGGGCACCGCAATGGCCGCCACCAGCGAGGCGGTGGCTTTCGGTGTCGGGCAGGGCCTAGACATGAAGACCATGCTGGAGGTGCTCAATGTCTCCACCGGCCAGAACACGGCCACCAAGGACAAGTTCCCCAACCGTGTTCTGAGTGAAAGCTACGACGCGGGCTTCCTCACCCAGCTGTTCTTCAAGGATATCAGTCTCTACCGGGAGGCGGTCACTGCGGCAGGCGCCCCGGATCCGATAAGTCCCGCAGTGGCGGCATTGTGGCAGCAGCTGAACGCGGCGGACGCAGACTCCGATTTCACCCGCATCTACCCTTTCGTCCGGGACCGCAACTATCGATGAGCACCCAACGGCAATCGGCGATCTATGGCTGAACCCCTCCGGATTTTCGTAGTCCACGCGCTGGCGGCGTCGCTCGCGCCGGTGGCGCAGGCTTTCTCGGACGGATGGCCAAAGGCGATGCTGTGCAACCTGATGGACGACGCGCTGAGCCGCGATCGCCAGTCGGGCCGTTTCTCAGAGCGGGATTTCCAGCGCCGCTTCATCGATCTGGTCCGGTACTGCCAGGCGTGCGGCGCCGACGGTGTTCTATTTGCCTGCTCCGCTTTCAACGCTGCCATCGAGTCCGCCCGCCGCGGGATCTCCGTGCCGGTGCTCAAACCCGACGAGGCCATGATTGGCCAGGCACTGGACATGGGGGACAGCTTCGCGGTGGTGGCCACCTTCGAGCCCTCGATTGACTCTCTGAGATCGCAAATCGAGGCGCATGCCGGAAGCCGCGGCAGGGCCGTTCGCGTCGAAGGCGTTTTCGTGGAGGATGCCATGGGCGCCCTCAACGACGGCGACGGCGCGCGGCACGATGCCCTCATCGCTCGGGCGGTGGGCGAGCTTTCCGGGGTGGATGCGGTGCTTCTGGCACAGTTCTCCATGGCCCGCGCGGCGGTCGCCGCCGCGCCACGCAGTCCGGGCCCTTTGCTGACCAGTCCCGCAAGCGCCGTCGCCAGGCTTCGCTCGCTGGTGATCGACGGCTGAACGGCGGGGCGGACGCAGGAAAAGGCCGCGGCGCACCGGCGCGAATTTCGATACAAACGAAGACGAGCGCGACATGGCCCTGAAACCCGAGATTCTCGAATTTCACGCTGAAATGACTCGCTGGCGGCGCGACATTCACGCCCACCCGGAGACCGCGTTCGAGGAATTTCGCACTGCCGATCGGGTTGCCGAGCTGCTCGAATCCTTCGGCATCGAGGTTCACCGCGGACTCGCCAGGACCGGCGTCGTGGGGACTCTCAGAGTGGGCCCCGCGGATCGCGCCATCGGGCTTCGCGCCGATCTCGATGCCCTCGATATCCACGAGGAGAACGACTTCGACTACGCCTCCAGGCACCCGGGGAAAATGCATGCGTGCGGCCATGACGGCCACACCGCCATGCTGCTGGGCGCGGCCCGGTACCTGGCCCAATCGAGGCGCTTCTCCGGCAGCGTGCATTTCATTTTCCAGCCTGCGGAGGAGAATGTCGCCGGCGGCCGGGTCATGGTGGAGGAGGGCCTGTTCGAGCTGTTCCCCGTGGATGCCGTCTACGGCATGCACAACTCACCCGGCATCGCTGTTGGCCAGATCGCGGTGCAGACCGGTCCGGCCATGGCTGCGGCCGACATGTGGGAGCTCGAAATCAAGGGGAAGGGATCCCATGGCGCCCATCCTCATCATGGCGTCGATCCCATCTTGACGGCGAGCGAGATCGTCACCTCGCTGCAGCGCATCGTCGGCCGGAGCGTTCATCCGATGAAGGCCGGCGTGGTCAGCGTGACCCAGTTCACCGCGGGCAACTCCTTCAACGTGATCCCGGAATCGGCGATCCTTCGGGGAACCTGTCGTGCGCATGAGCCCGGCGTACGCGACCAGATCGAGGCTCGCTTTCGACAGATCGTGGACGGCCTGTGCTCGGCCCACGGCGTGCGCTACCGGCTCAACTACCAGGCACGCTACCCGGCCACCGTCAACACCCCCGACGAGGCGGAACGGGCGGCGCGGGCCGCCGTCGTTGTCGTCGGAGAGAAAAACGTCATCCGCAATCTGCCGCCGTCCATGGGCGCGGAGGATTTTGCCTGGATGCTGCAACGGCGCCCGGGCTGTTACGTTCGCCTCGGCAACGGTTCCCAGGGCCACGGCAGTTGCGTCGTGCACAATCCCCGCTACGACTTCAACGATGACGCCCTTGCCGTAGGGGCCAGCTTCTGGGCGGCGCTGGTGGAGCAGGAGCTGTCCTCAACCGGCGGCTGAGACCCCGAGCGGTGGCGTCCGTTCGACCGGCGGCCCGGCAGGAACCGCATCTTGCCCGCCGTCGGGCGGCAACGAACGATTTTTCGAGCCGCATGCCGATGTCCGGGCGCGGGAGCGCCATCTGGCCCCAATTTCCCGTCTAAACCCCTGTTTTGCCCAGGAATGTGGCCTGTGCACCTTTTAATTGGCCGATTGGCTGCTTTACTTAGAAGTAGCCGTAAATTCAAGGCGTCAACAGAACGCCTCGGAGGGAGCCGGATGAAAAACCTGCTGAGCATCGCGGTCGCCCTTGCACTGCTGACCGCACCCGTCGTGGCGGCCGCCCAGGAATCCCGTTCTCTGCAAGCCGCGCGCGCGGTCACCATCGCGCTCGTGCTGATCAATTCGGACCAGGAAGCGCCGGCGGTGTGCAACTTCAACACCGACTCGGCAGAGGACATCAGCGCCGCCATTCCTGAGATTTCTCCCGAGCTGGCTGAACGCATCGTGTCGTATCGCAGCAACAACGGCCCCTACAGGAGCATTCTCGACGTGCTGGCCGTTCCAGGGCTCGACAGCGAAATCGTTCGGCGCAACGGCGATCGCATCACCCTTTAGCGAATCCCTGAATCAGGGGAAACCCCCTCCCGCAACGACGGAAATCGAGTGCCCATCGATTTCCGTCGTCTATCTTCGACGTTACGATAATGCCGGCGCGCGCCGCGCTTCCGTCGCCGGGTCTCAATCACAGCTTCTGCGTCCGACGCCCCTCCATTCCATGTCGACTTCCGATCAGGGCAGGTCCGGCCTGGGCAGGAAGGCGTTATAAATCCATGCCAGCAAAACCCCGCCGATAAGGCCGTCCACAAAGCCGTAACCCAGACCGACAACGGCGCCGGTCCAGCTGATTTCATACCCGATGTAGAACACGCCGAGCTCGGCCAGGGCGTCAGCGGAGCTGCCCATGAGAATGATCCAGCCCGTGGCCAGAAAAACCGACAGACCCCACAGAATTCCAAGCGCGAGGCCCAGTGCCTTGGCATTGAGACGCATGTCGAACCCCCTTGCGTTGGACAGAAGGCCGAAGCCTAGCCCGAGGGGGTCAGCGGGGAAAGAGCCGAGTCTCCGTATGGCTCTTTGGCGAGGGTTCAGAGGAGCGGCCCGTGCGGTGATTGCTGCGCGCGAAATCCGCCTGCGACTTTACGCGTATCGGCCCGAGGTTGACGAGGAACCGGCGGAGCGACTCCCCGCATCAGTAGGTCTCATTGCGATCGCGTCACCTTCATTCGGGAATGACTGCGATCACATCAATCTCCATCAGCCACTCCGGGCGCGCCAGGCCCTGAACGATGAGGCCCGTTGACACCGGAAAGACGCCTTTGAGCCAACTGCCGACGACGCGATAAACCGGCTCCCGGTAGGCGCGGTCGGTAATGTAAACGGTAATCTTGCAGATGTGCGACAAGTCGCTGTCCGCTTCTTCGAGGAGCTGCTTCACGTTCTTCATCGCCTGCTCCGCCTGGGCCCCGGGATCGTTGATGCCAACGGTGTTGCCTTCCAGATCCGATCCCACCTGGCCACGCAGGAACAGCAGCCTGCCGGCTTTGACTACCTGGCACAGATCGTTGTCCAGCGCCTGGTTCGGATAAGTGTCTTTTGTATTGAATTTCCGTATCCGTTCATGAACCGTCATGCTGCCTTCTCCTTTTTCTGTTCTCCCATGACGCGGTCGGACGACCCTGCCGCGTGCTTTACGAATTCCAGCGATCCGTCGAAATCGAAGATGTCGTAAACGGCGTGCAAGTGGGCGAATGGCGGAGACTGCGCGAACAGCGCGAACGTCAGTTTGTGGCTGGCATTATCGCTGTTCAATAAGTCACCTGCCAGCGCGAGCAGCTTGCGCCTGTCGTCCGCCACCCGGTTCTCATTCACGCTGTAGAACTTGTCGAGCCAGGGCCGGGTATCGGGATCAACGAAGGCCGCATGGTCAGGGGAAACGCAGATCCGGCCTCCGCAAAGCTCCCGGCTGAGATGCATCATGTCGTGCCAGTCCTGTTGCGAATTCGGCAGCTTGAGCGCGATTGCGTTGCGCTCGCCGGATATCTCGTCGAGGTAAGACATCACGTCCTGATGGCGCTCCTCATGGGCCATGTCGTTAATTTGCGCGCGCACGTCCACCAGGGGGCTTGAACGCAGGACGCGTCGGCACGTCGTCGACGCGCTCGCCGTTGATCCAGATCTTACCGCCGTCGCGAATGGATTCGGTGTATTCCTTGCCGGTACGAATCATGCGTGATCGCCTTCATATTCTTTGTCGTAAGAAGAAGGGATCTTCCGCCTCCCCCCAATCGACGATTCCTCGGCTGCGACCTGCTTCCCGCGGCCTTCAGCCTGCCCCGGTCCGGATCACGCCCGCTTCGTCCCGGCGTCACCCGATGCCTTTTTCCTGAAGCTCGAAAAACGACGCCGCGCGATAGGCGGGCGGCAGCTCCACGACACCGGGATCGATGCGGGCAAACCGCGATTCCCTGCCGCGGACGATCCGGCCCTGGAAGCGATTGGGCAGCGGCGACTGGGTGAGCGGTACGGCATCGGCTGCCGAATAAACGCAAATGAAAAGCGCCCGAGCGCTCGGAGACCGGTTGGGCCCGGAGCCATGCAGCAGCTTGGTGTGCATCAGGCAAACGCTTCCTTTGCGGCCGTGGATCGGCCGGGCTCTGGAGATCGCCGCACGCGTCGTTTCCTCGTCCACTTCCCCTGTGAACACCTGATCCTGCCAGAGGCTTTTCTGGCCCTCGCGGTGGGACCCGGGCACCCCCATCAGACAGCCGTTGTCCAGGCTCATATCGTCCAGCATCAGCAGCGCAGTGACCACGTGGTCGTTGCTGTGGGGCGTGTAGGAAAAATCCTGGTGCCATCCCACCCGGGTTTCGCTGCGCGGCTGTTTAAGGTTGACCTTGGCATGATGGAACTTGAGATCGGGCCCGATGAGATCCGCAATCATATCGACGAAGCCACCGTCGAAGGCGACCTCGGCGTAAGCAGGCTCGATCTCGGGCGGGTTGTCCACGCGGCGAAGAGCCGGCGCGTCGGCACTGTGGCTGCGCGCCAGATCGAACCGCGGCCGCCCGTCAACAGTTTCTCCATAGGGTGCATCATGGGACCGGCTTTCGTCGATCCATTGCGCCAGCGCGACACGCATTCGCTCCAGCTGCGCCGCCGTCACCGCCTCTTCCACCACCACATAGCCGTCGCGCCAGAAATTCTCGACCTGTGTCTCGCTCAGCCGACTGGCGGTCGGCGCGCTCACGCGTTCAGCTCCAGTGCCGCCGGCCGTAAGCCCTGCTGGCCTAAAGCAGCGGCACACCTTCGCTGGTTCGGGTGCCCACGACGACGCCAAAGAATACGCGGTGAGATCACACCACTTGGCTCCTCTGCAGGCGGCAGTCGAACACCGACAGCGCATCCCGCATCGCGGGCGCCGGTCACCAGGCTGCTCCACAGGGTGCAGTCGAAGTTGCTCTCGATGGCTTCCCGGTCGCCGCGACCGGCGAAAACGTCGGCAACCTCACTTTGAGAGTCCTCGAGCATGTTGATGCAAAAAATCCCGTCGCGGCACAGCTTCCCGCAGGCGGGGCTATCCCGGTGGATGCAGGCCAGCAGCACCGGCGGATCCGCGGTCACGGAGCTTACCGCGCTTACGGTGATGTTGAGCCGCGCGTAAGCCACCGAAGCTTGAGCTTCGAGATGGTGCGCGGCCCGGTCGCGAACGGACACGGATATTCGATACTCGATCTGCGTCCGCACGGCGACCCGAGCTACGACGGGGCAGAGCGGGTCTGTCGCCCTTTGAGAGATCCCCTGCCGCCGCTTTCCATCGTCCTGGCGCAGGCGAAGCGCGCGAGGCAAACGCGCAGGGCGACGGCATTCGCCGAGCACTCCCGGACTTTCTTCGCGCGCGTCTGAATCGGGTTTCACCCCGGACGCGGTGCGGCCTCGGCGTGACCGGCACCAGGGCGGCAATCGCGGCCGCGAATTTATTCCACCCGCTGATAAGGCCGGATCCCGCCGCCGGAGTCGAATATCACGACGTCGTAGGGACCGCCGGTTGGAATATCCATCCCCGGTGAAGCCGCCGGCATACCCGGAGCGGAGATCCCCGTCGCCGCAGGACGTTCAGAAAGTAGACGGGTCACAATCTGCGCTGGCACGTGGCCCTCCACGATATACCCGTCGACAACGGCGGTATGACAAGAATGAGCACTCGCCGGGATGCGATAGTGCGACTTGATGCGCGAAAGCTCGCTCGACTGGATGTCACGCGTCACCACGTCGAATCCATATTCGCGCATGTGTTCGGCCCATGCCTGGCAGCACCTACACGAGGCGGACTTGTAGACAATCACGCTGCCGGGATCGGCTGTCGCCCGCAGAGGCCAGTAAAGCCCCGCAATGATGAAAAGAATGATTTT
The DNA here is from genome assembly GCA_035471965.1 of Gammaproteobacteria bacterium. Classification (GTDB taxonomy): domain Bacteria; phylum Pseudomonadota; class Gammaproteobacteria; order HK1; family HK1; genus CAMYJH01. Next base: position 562 of record DATIPL010000590.1, on the reverse strand, counting down.
GAGAGATTTGAACCCGGCCAACGTCCTTGCTCCCTTTCTTTACCGAATTTTCGATGCACCGAATCTGCCTCGCGCCCGGCGCGCGGAAACCGGCGCACAGTGGGTTGCCCTCAAGATAATTACCTGGTTGTGTCATTGATTGATCCGGATCAATGGACGGACCATATGTCCAACCGCCGGCTCAGCTCTCGTGCAGCTCCGGGCTGACTTCCGTCGGCAGCATCCATCCGTTCCCATGACGCCGCCACAACATCATGGCGGCGACGACCAGCAACACGACCGCGATACCCGGACGTACCCAGCCGCCCATCATGAACATCGGGACCGACAGCGTTAGAGGAATCGCAGGGGTAAAGATCAATGTCCACTTCTGCGTAGTGCGCACCTTCTGGTACCAGGGAAACAAGACCGAAAAACAGGCGATGGTGAGAAAGAACAGCGACCAGGGACGCGTGACGAAGAGCCATAGGTTGTCGTCGCTGGCCAGGGCGCGGATGAGGTTCACCTCGGCGTTATCGCCGAGGACCACGCCCAGGATCATCGGCGCCAGGGGGAAGCCGTA
>DATIPL010000589.1:0-3131 GCA_035471965.1 Gammaproteobacteria bacterium | reverse complement strand
AAGGTCGGCGTGGTCAGCGCGATCTCATCCATGATCTCCGAGGCCGAGCCGTAGTTCATGGGATATCCCATGGCGGTGCCAAGCCGGCAGACGGTCTCCCATTCCGACAGGCCCTGGACGGGCTTCATCACAGGCCGAACTCGGTTGATGCGCCGCTCGGCATTGGTGAAGGTGCCGTCCTTCTCCAGGAACGAAGTGCCGGGCAGGAAGACATGGGCATAGGCCGCGGTCTCGTTGAGGAAGAGGTCGTGGACGACGACCAGTTCCATGGCCTCCAGCCCCTCCGTCACGTGCTTGGTGTTGGGATCGGACTGGGCGAGATCCTCGCCCTGGATGTAAATGCCCTTGAAGGTCCCTTCCAGCGCCGCGTTCAGCATGTTGGGAATGCGTAGGCCCGGCTCCTTCTCCAGTTCGAGATGCCAGGTATCCTCGAACAGGTGACGCACGGTGCCGTCAGAGACGTGGCGGTAGCCCGGGAACTCGTGCGGGAAGGAGCCCATGTCGCAGGATCCCTGCACGTTGTTCTGGCCGCGGAGCGGATTGAGCCCGACGCCGATGCGGCCGATATTGCCTGTCGCCATGGCGAGGTTGGCCATGCCCATGACCATGGTGGAGCCCTGGCTGTGCTCGGTCACGCCGAGGCCGTAATAGATCGCCCCGTTGCCTCCGATGGCATACAACCTGGCCGCGGCGCGGACCTCCTCGGCGGGCACGCCCGTGGCCTCCTCCAGCGCTTCCGGTGAGTTCTTCTCCTGGGAGATGAAGGCTTCCCAGCGTTCGAAATCCTCCTTCTCGCAGCGCTCATTGACGTAGTCGCGGTCGACCAGCCCTTCGGTCACGATGACGTGCGCCAGCGCGTTGATCACCGCGACGTTGGTGCCGGGCTTGAGCTGCAGGTGGTGGGCCGCCTGAACATGTGGGCTTTTCACCAGATCGATCCGCCGGGGGTCGATGATGATGAGCTTGGCGCCCTCGCGCAGCCGCCGTTTCATGCGTGAAGCGAATACCGGATGGGCATCGGTGGGATTGGCGCCAATGATGACGATGACGTCGGACTTGGCGACAGACTTGAAGTCCTGGGTCCCGGCGGAGGTGCCGAAGGTCTGCTTCAGGCCGTAGCCGGTGGGCGAATGGCAGACGCGCGCGCAAGTATCCACATTGTTGTTGTGGAAGGCGGCGCGGACCATCTTCTGCAGCACGAAAACCTCTTCGTTTGTGCAGCGCGAAGACGTGATGCCGCCGATGGCGCCGGTGCCGTATTTCTGCTGGATTTCCTTGAAGCGCCGGGCGGTGAACTCGATCGCTTCGTCCCAGCCGACCTTGCGCCACGGATCAGTGATCCTGTCCCGGATCATGGGCGAAAGCACCCGGTCCTTATGGGTGGCGTAGCCCCAGGCGAAGCGGCCCTTGACGCAGGAATGGCCTTCATTGGCGCCGCCGTCCTTGTAGGGGACCATCCGGACCACCTTGTCGCCCTGCATCTCCGCCTTGAAGGAACAGCCGACGCCGCAATAGGCGCAGGTTGTGAGCACCGAATGCTCGGGCAGGCCGTGATCGACCACCGACTTCTCCATCAGGGTCGCCGTCGGGCAGGCCTGGACGCAGGCCCCGCAGGAGACGCATTCGGAACCGTAGAAATCCTCACCGGCGCTGGCCGAGACCTTGGATTCGAACCCGCGGCCCTCGATGGTCAGCGCGAAGGTTCCCTGGGTTTCCTGGCAGGCGCGCACGCAGCGCGAACAAACGATGCATTTGGAAGGGTCGAAGGTGAAATACGGATTCGATTCATCCTTTTCTGCATCGAGGTGATTTTCGCCCTCGTATCCGTAGCGCACCTCGCGCAAACCCACGGCGCCGGCCATGTCCTGAAGCTCGCAATCGCCGTTTGCGGAACAGGTCAGACAGTCGAGAGGGTGGTCGGAGATATAGAGCTCCATCACCCCGCGGCGGATGCGGCCGAGCCGATCGTTCTGGGTCGTGACCTTCATCCCTTCCCGGACCGGCGTGGTGCAGGATGCCGGCGTGCCGCGCATGCCCTCGATCTCCACCAGACACAACCGGCAGGAGCCGAAGGCTTCAAGTGAATCCGTCGCGCACAGCTTGGGGATCTGGGTGCCGAGTTCCGCCGCGGCACGCATAACCGAGGTGCCCGCGGGCACGGTCACCGCCTGGCCGTCGATTTCCAGCGTGACCTGGGTCTCGGAATCCCTCTTCGGCGTGCCGAAATCGGGTTCTTTGATGAGCGTCATTCGACCCTCCTTCTCCAATCAGGCGGCCGCGGACCCGGCTTCGGGGCCGAAATCCTCCGGGAAATGCCGGAGCGCGCTTTCCACGGGCATCGGCGTCAAGCCGCCCAGCGCGCACAGCGAACCATCTTTCATAGTCTCACATAGATCCTCTAAAACTGTAATGTTTTTCGTGGCTTCTGTTCCGGCCTTAATGCGCTCTATCACTTCCACTCCGCGGATCGAACCGATGCGGCAGGGCGTGCACTTGCCACACGATTCGATGGCGCAGAACTCCATGGCGAAGCGGGCCTGATCGGCCATGTCCACGGTGTCGTCGAACACCGTGATGCCGCCGTGGCCGATCATGGCGCCCACCGCCGCGAAGGCCTCGTAATCGAGTGGGAGGTCGAACTGGCTTTCCGGCAGATAGGCGCCAAGAGGCCCGCCCACCTGGACCGCGCGCACGGGACGCCCAGAGCGCGTGCCGCCGCCGAAATCCTCGATCAGCTCTCGCAGAGTATGGCCGAAAGGCAGCTCGATGAGCCCGCCCCGCTTGATGTTGCCCGCCAGCTGGAACGGCTGGGTGCCGAGCGAACGTCCGGTCCCGAAGGCGGCGTAGGCCTCGCCGCCCAGATCGACGATATAGGGCACGGCGGCGAAGCTCAGCACGTTGTTGACCACCGTGGGCTTGCCGAACAGCCCCTCCAGCGCCGGCAGCGGCGGTTTGGCCCTGATCTGCCCGCGCTTGCCTTCCAGGCTTTCCAGCATGGAGGTTTCCTCGCCGCAGATATAGGCGCCGGCGCCGACACGGACGTCGATGCTGAACGCCTTGCCCGAGCCGTTGATATCGTCGCCCAGGTACCCCGCGTTCGCCGCCATGTCGATGGCCTGTTTCATCACGCG
>DATIPL010000588.1:0-5460 GCA_035471965.1 Gammaproteobacteria bacterium | reverse complement strand
CCGTGCCTCCACCAACGCACTTTTGGCCAATCTGTCGAGCATGCGCTGAGCCCGTGCGCCGTACGCAATACGCTACCGGTGAAGGATCCAAGCTTTACAATCGGGATTGAGGAGGAATATCTCCTCATCGATCCCGGCACCCGAAATCTCATCACCGAAGCGCCGCCGACCATGATGTCGGAATGTGAGGCGCTGCTCGAAGGCCAGGTCACTCCGGAATTTTTGCAGTGCCAGATCGAAATCGGCACCCGGGTGTGCGAGTCCCTGGACGGGGCCCGGGACGACCTGTCCAGGCTTCGCCGCACCGTTTCCAAGGTCGCCAGGAATCACGGGCTCGAAATCATCGCCGCGTCCACACACCCCTTCGCTGTCTGGGGGGAGCAGAAGCGGACTGAGAAGGAGCGCTACGCCATCATCGCGCAGGATCTGCAGGAGGTGGTTCGCCGCCTGATGATTTCCGGCATGCACGTTCACGTGGGAATCGAGGACGAAGACCTGCGGGTGGATCTGATGGGCCAGGTGGCCTACGTGCTTCCGCACCTGCTTGCATTGAGCACCTCGTCACCCTTCTGGCAGGCGCATCACACCGGGCTCAAGTCCTACCGCATTGCGGTCTGGAACGAGCTGCCGCGAACCGGACTGCCCGAATACTTCGAAAGCTTCGCCGAATTCGAGCGTCACGTGGACGTCATGGTGCAGGCCGGGCTCATCGAAGAGGGCTCGAAAATTTGGTGGGACATTCGCCCGAGCGTTAAATTTCCGACTCTGGAGATGCGCATCTGCGACATCTGCACTCGGCTGGACGACACCATTTGCATTGCGGCGCTCTATCGCTGCTGGCTGCGCATGCTCTATCGACTTCGGCGCGACAATCAGCGCTGGCGCAAGTATTCCAACATGCTGGTCAACGAAAACCGCTGGCGCGCCCAGCGCTACGGCATCGACCAGGGGCTGGTGGACTTCGGTCGGGGCGAAATCGTTCCCTATCCGGTGCTGCTGGAAGAGATGCTGGTGCTGACGCGTGAGGATGCGCAGTTCTTCGGCTGTGTCGCCGAGGCGGAGCACGCCCGCGCCATCCTCGACCGCGGTACCAGCGCCCACTGGCAGGTGAGGACCTACGAGGAGGCGATGGCTGGCGGCGCCTCGAAGGACGAGGCGCTCAAAGCGGTAGTGGATATGCTGGTCAAGGAGACCATGCATGGTCTGGAGGACGAGCAAGGAAACTAAAGGCAGAGTTCGAATGTCCTAGAGCGGGAATAGGGTGGACGATAAACCGTGGATGGAGCTCATCGACAGATACGCTCCGTGTCCCGAGATTCCATCCACTCTCCGGCGTCCACGAATCACCGATATTTCCCTGCTCACTGTCAAGCCATGTCAGCACACGAATTCGAGTTCGAGTCCATCGACGGCGAATCGCTACCGTTGAGTAGATTCCGCGGTCACCCGGTGCTGATCGTGAACACTGCCTCGGAGTGTGGGTATACACCACAGTACGAAGGCCTGCAGGCGCTCTGGCGCAGGTATAAGAATCGAGGGCTCGTTGTTGTCGGCGTGCCGTCAAACGATTTTGGCGCGCAGGAACCGGGCGACGAAAATCAGATCGAGCAGTTTTGCCGACTGAACTACGGCATCGATTTTCCGATGACCAGTAAAGTGTCGGTGCTGGGCGGGAACGCCCACCCTTTTTACCGCTGGGTCGAATCCGAATTCGGGGAGGCGGCCTCACCCCGCTGGAATTTTCACAAGTATCTGATTGGCCCGGACGGAACCCTGGTGGGCATGTGGCCGTCCGACGCCGATCCCCGGTGCGACGAGATCATGGACGCCATCGAAGAGCTGCTCTAGCCGGAAATCCGCTTGCCGTGCGGCCGCGTCCGGCGGGTCACGAGCCAGACGCCGATCACAATCAGCGCCAGCGCAGACCAGGCATCTGCCCCGGGCGACTCGCCGAGAAAAACCATTCCGAACGCCACGCCGATGGCCGGCGTGAGAAAGTTCACCTGGGAGAAGATCGCCGCGCCCACGGTACGGATCAGGTAGAAGTAGACGAGCGCCGCGAATCCGGTAGACACCACCCCAAGGACCGCGACCGCCGCCATCGATGCGAAGCTGGGGGAAACAGACAGCGGTGACTCGAAGAGGAAGGCGATGGGCAGTATCGCCAGCGCTCCCATGGTCACGGCGCCGGCGGCCATGATCATGTCGGGGAGATTGGCGAAACGGCGTACGAAAACAGTGGTGACAGCGTAACAGAGCGCCCCGCCGACCACCGCGAGCTGGGCCGCGACCTGTGCCCCGAGGCCCGAGAGGGCGGACACGCCCACCAGCAGCACGGTGCCGGAAAAACCCAGCAGCACGCCGGCTGCGCGACGCCCGGTGAGCGGCTCGTCGCGAACGAACGCATGCGCGAGCAGCGCCGTGGCCACGGGCATCACGCCCATGAGAATGGCCGCGAGTCCACTGTCCACTTCCAGCTCGCCCCATGCGATCAGGGTAAAAGGCACCGCGTTTCCCATCACGCCGACGAATGTGAACGCTGCCCACGCCCGCAGCGTGAGCGGAAGGCGGTAACCCCGGGCGCGAGCGATGGCGGTCAGCATCATCGCCGCGAGCAAAAGGCGTGCCGCCGCCATGGTCGCCGGCGGGATGGTGGCGACCCCGATCTTGATGAACATGAAGGAGGAGCTCCAAATGCCGGCCAGCAGAATGAGGAGCCCGAGCTGGCGCCAGCCGGCTTCGGGCGGCAGCACCATCCTGGGATTCACCGCGTTCACTCGAGATCCGCACTGAGTCAAAACGCAGGGGATACTCTCACGCTCGAGTCGAAGATCAAAAGTTGCGTCACCCGGATCGGTCGCCGCCACCGAGGGTGCCGTGCGACACTGCGCGTCGTTCTCGAGGCGGCCGACAGTGCCAAAGGACCCAGATATGAGCACCCACATCAGCGTAATCACCCTGGGCGTGCACGACCTGCCGGCGGCGGCGAGTTTCTACAGCGAAGGCCTCGGGTTCGAAACCGGTAGCGTCAAAGGCGGCGTGACCTATTTCGACACCGGGGGAACCTGGCTCGCAATTTTTCCGCGTGAAGCGTTGGCGCGATATGCCGGCGTTTCCGCCGAAGGCGAAGGTTTCTCCGCCGTGACCCTGTCGATAAACGTCGATTCCCGTGATGCAGTCGATGATCTCCTCGCTCGCGCCCGCAGCAAAGGCGCAGAGATTGTCAAGGGGGCGGGCGAAGTCGGCTGGGGAGGCTACACCGGATGGCTTCGCGACCCTTTCGGCCACCTGTGGGAGGTGGTGTGGAATCCGAGACCGTTCGTGGGAAAGCGCCTGTAGGATCCGGCATTCAGGCTCAGGGGGACAACCGGGGATTCGAAGGGGCTTCGAACCGATGGCTTCGAATCACTTGTTGCCCGTCACTTCTCCTCATGCCGGCGCGCGCCTCCGCAGAAACTCCGCCAGTGGCGTGAACGGCCGGTTCTGAAACCGCCCCGCCTCTTCCAGTATCAGCTCACCGCCGGCGCAGGTGAGTCCCCGCGCAAGCCAGGGACTTTTCCGGCAGGCCTCGATGGGACCGTGCTCTGCAATCAAGCTGACGAAGGGCAGCAAGGCCTCGGCGTATCCCGCCGAAGCCGTGGCCGGCGCCGCCCCCGGAATATTATCGACGCAGAAATGGCGTATCCCGTCCACCTCGTAGACCGGGTCCTCCCATTTGGTCGCCCGCGTGGTTTCGATGGCCCCGGCAGGGTCGCAGGAGATGTCGGCAATCACTGCGCGGGGCTTCATCCGCTTCAGCATTTCCCGCGTGATCAGGTGGTCCTTACGCTGCTTGTCCCAGAGCACGCAGTTGACGACCAGGTCCGCATCTTCAAGATGAGCCCTCAGTTCGGAAATATCGAACGCTTGGAACGCCTGCTTGTGCCAGGTGAACATCGCTTCGCGCCGCGCCCCGCGTGATACATCGATCCCGACCACCGACAAGCCGAGCCCCAGCAGGGTGCGCAGCGCGCCCCTGCCCACGCCGCCGAGCCCGATAACAAGCGCCTTGGCCGCGGGCGCGCCGAAATGCATCATGAAGTGCCTGCCTGTGCCGCCGTGGGGCGCCAGCACCAGGCGCACGCCCTCCAGCGCGCCGATTTCACCCGCCAGCACGCTGTTCGGCGACCCGAACTCGTGGGTCTCCTCGGCCGCAATGGCGGTCAAGCCGACCTCCAGCAGACGATCCACCTGCCGGCGATCGACCGCGCCGTGAATGTTGGTGAATATCACGTGCTCCGGCCGCAGATATCCGAACTCGGCCGGCAGAATCTCCTTGACCTTGACGATGAGCTCGGCGCCCGCATAAACGGCCTCGCCGGAGTCGGCGATGGATGCGCCCGCGGCAACGTAGGCGGAGTCCTGCGCATCGGAAAGTATGCCCGCATCCCGCTGCACCAGAATCGAGTGACCGAGATCGATCAGCCGCTTCACCTGTAGCGGCAGCAGGGCGACGCGACCTTCGTGGGATTTGATCTCTCTTGGGATACCGATGCGCATGGTTTTTGCGTGATGCGTGATGCGTAATACGCGGTTTAAGTCTTCCCGCCAATAACAATGTGGGAGCGGCCTTGGCCGCGAACTTTCCAGAGCATTGAAAAGAATCGTCGCCCTCTGATCGGCCTGATTTAAGGAGTTCGCGAGCTGGCGCTCGCTCCTACATCCGTTCAGTTCTATTGAGCCTCGCGGAAGGAATCGCGAGCTTTCGCTCGCTCCCACAGCGGGCTTTGTTCAAGCTCGCATTGCCCGTCACGCGTCACCCGTTACGCGTCACCTCAAAACTCCTGTCCCTTCGGCATGAATCCCCGTTTACGGGGATCGTCTACGACGCGGATCTCCTGATCGTAAGGAACGAAGCCGGCGCGCTGGTATACGGCGATGGCGGCGGGATGGTCAAGATTGCAGGTGTGCACCCATGCCCGCGATCGCCGTTTACGCCAGGCCTCGTCCACCGCCCAGTCGAGGAAATGATGGCCCAAGCCCCGTCCAATGAAATCGGGCACGAGGCCGAAGTAGGAGAGCTCGACCTCATCTTCAACGCGCAGGTCAAGCTCGGCAAAACCCGCCGGGACACCGGCACAATAGAGCACGTAGATTTCCACTTCCGGGTTGTGAATGATTTCCTTGAGCGCGTCGTCTTCGAGAAGACGGCGCTCGTACCACAGCCAGGGACCGCCCACTGTATTGTAGAGATAGCGGTAAAAGGAAACGGTGGGCTGCTCCGCGCGCATGAGGGCAAGCTTCTCGCCGCGGTGCACGAGCTGCCGCCGCGGCGGCGGTTTGAGCATTTCCAGATAGGTGATGATCATCTCGAGCTTTCCGCGGGGCACCCGGCGAACCCGCTGCCCGCGTTTACGAATCGGCGTAATCGGTAACCGGGAAATGCGGCTCCGCGGAAACTTACCGGCCATTATTCTCGGG
>DATIPL010000587.1:0-3084 GCA_035471965.1 Gammaproteobacteria bacterium | reverse complement strand
CGGACTTGATCCGCGCGATGTCCGAATCGCCGAAGCCTTCGACGTCGTCGCCCGAATAAAGCCGGAGCTTCTTGACGATGTCGAGACCTTCGCGCTGGGGCTTCTCGAGCCGCGTCAGGATCGCGAACACGGCCGCGAGATCGAGCACGTGCGGATCAAGGTGCACGGCCTGGAAGGCCGGCGCGCTCGCGACCAGCTTGCGGTAGATGCGCGACTCGTCCTTGTACGACAGCGTGTACGGCACCTTGACGATGACCATGCGGTCGAGCAGCGCCTCGTTCTCCTTCTCCTGCAGGAAGCGGTGGAACTCGGCCAGGTTCGTGTGCGCGATGATCGTCTCGTCCAGATGGATGAGCGGGAAGCGCGAGACCTTGATGTTCTTCTCCTGGGTGAGCGTGAGCAGGAGATACAGAAACTCCCGCTTCACCTTCAGGATCTCGATCATCTCCAGCAGGCCGCGGCTGGCGGCGTCGACCGCGCCGGACCAGGACCAGGCGCGCGGATCGCCCTCGTCGCCGATCTCCGCCACCTTGGAAAGGTCCACCGAGCCCACCAGATCGGCGATGTCTGCGGTGGTCGGATCGTGGGGCGCGTAGGTGCCCACGCCGACGCGCGCCGCCTCGTTCAAGAAAATGCGCTCCACCGGCATCTTCATGAAGTCGCCCTCGAACTCCCGGTCGAGCCGCGCGCGGTTGTGCGGGCACAGCTCGCAGGTGATGTCGACACCGTAGTTGTCGCGGAACTCGGCGCGCATGCTGTGGGGAATGAGGTGCAGGGGCGATTCGTGCACCGGGCAGTTTTCGATGGCGTAGATGGCGCCCTCGTCGGTGTGGCTGTACTCCTCGAGACCGCGCTTCAGCAGCACCACGATGGTGGACTTGCCGCCGGACGGCGGACCCAGCAACAGGAGAAGACGCCGGCCCACCTCGGAACCGGCGCTCGCCGCTTTGAAGTAGTCGGTGACCCGCTGCAGCGCGTTGTCGACGCCGTAGAGCTCGGAGGAAAAAAGGCCGATGGCGGAATCCGGCCGGTTATCCGGGGACTGCTGTGTTTTCCAGCGCAGCATGTCCCAGATGTACTGGTGGCTGTTGCGGCAGACCCTGTCGGGGTTTTCGGGGAGAATGTTTTCTAAGAATTCGGCGAAGGTGCCTTTCCAGTGGCGCGCCTTATGGGACTGGGCATAGCTGCCCAGAGACTCGATGAACCTAGATTTCGTGCCGTTGCCGGAACGAACCATGGACTCCGTCATCTTTCAGTACCTCTACGAACGCAAAGGTCTGAAGCGGCGGAGCCCTTCCCGAATCGGGAAATCCGGACCCGTGTGTGGCTACGCTGAATCGGGAAAGCGTAATCTGACCGCACTCAGCCTTTTGCGCATCCGAAAACACGTAGCTACGAGACACACTCCTTTCAGTTACAGCTCCCTGCCGCCAACAAACCTGCCAGCTCACATCGGGCGCGGAACGATTTTGCAGCAATTCGTACCCCCGTTGCCCATCTATTTAGAGTAGTAGTTTCATTTCATTGTTCCATGACAAAACCGTTACATGAATTCGAACGTCTTGATGCGCCGTAGCGGAAGTTTTCATCTGTGACCGGCGTCACCTGCGCAGTCTCAGCACGTCGTTTGTCCGCTTTCAGCCCCCGTTTGAGCGCAAATTCCACGAAAAATTCGCGCCAGGCTGTGGATAACCGCCTGAAAAAGGGTGGTATTGGGTATACCAGGGGTGGATTTGCGCCAATGCGGTCGCCGAATGCGGCGGAAATGGCCATTCAGCGCGTTTTGGAGCGGTGTCGATGCGAAAACGGCGCCGAATTCTACAAATTCACACCGATCTCCACGCGCCAGCACGCTGCGCCGAAATAGCGGCTGAATTGCCGTCCTTCATCGGCGTATCCGGCGGCATGATGGGCTCGTCACGACATCCGGAAGCCGAATAGCGCCGCAGAGCGGATGTCGCGGTGCACCAGGTTCCGCCGGGCTTCAGTCAGGCGGGAGTCGCAAGGGAGAACGGCGACGACCGCTCCTCCCCGGTTGAGCAACCGTTTCCTGACTGACGAACTCCCGTTTCTTCCAACGAAGCTCGATCCCTTGCCCGACGAACCCAATTCGGATCGCCATGGACGGGCTACTGCGTGTCCCATTGAATCGTGCTCTTCCTGCCTGCGCTGCCCTCCAGGTAAAAGGCGAGATCGATGGAATAGTACGCTCCACCGTCGTCAACGGGCCGCGGATAGTCGATATTGATATAGGCACGCCGCATGTGTTCACGGGACAACTCCGTTTCGACGTATGAGTACCGCTGCGCACCGGATTCGGGCGGGGCAGCCTGCTGCGGCAACAACCGAACCAAGCGCTCGATGTCCCCGTTCTCGGCGCTGAACCAGAGCACTTCTCTGAAACGCTGCCGGCTCGAGCCCACGTATTTCCTGCAGACGACCAGCCAGGCGCGTTGATCTCCGCCGACAGGGCCAGCGACCCTGACGCGTGAACGGCCGCCGCCGTGAGCCACCGCATCTATCTGAACCAGAAAGGGATGTTGCGCCTCGTTTTCGGGCGTGATCACGACAAACCGGCTGGATGCCGCGATGGCGGCGCTCATCAACAACGGCCAAACCACCAGAACACATACTTATCTGTCTGCAATCATTTCCAGCCCCCAGATTTTGCTAACAATAATGCTGAATGTTTTACCTGCGCAGGATCGGGTTCAAGCACGCTTATTGTTAAGGCGTATTCAGTATTACGTTGAGGTTGAAAATACGTTCCGTTCTCGCTACGCCCATAAATGAAAACTCGATACTCGTTCGCAAGTTTCGACCAAGTCCATTTATCGAGTTCCGATTTCTTCATAAACAAGACCTGTCCATTAACTCCTGACAACTTAAGCAAGACGGTAGAACTAATCGCCTGCGTTTCGATAGTGGCTCGATCTTGAGGTGCAAAAATGATTTCAATTCCGATCACGAAGCTGGTCTCCGGAAGATTCATCATTTTAAATGTTTTTGTCCCTCGCCGACTTAAGTCTATAGGGCCAAGATTGAGGACGTACCGAGATGTTGCGGCAAGCCGTCCGTGATCAG
>DATIPL010000586.1:0-1591 GCA_035471965.1 Gammaproteobacteria bacterium | reverse complement strand
GCGGTGCTGGAGTTCGAAGTCGTTCCCGACCCCGAGCAGGACAGCCGCTGCAGGGTGATTCAGACGGCTCGTTTCAAGCCGAAGGGCCTCGTCGGTCTGGCGTATTGGTACGCCGTCAAGCCGCTGCATCATGTCGTATTCAGCGGGATGCTGAGCGGAATCCGCCGAGCCGCGGAACAGGATGCGTCGAAGGTCCGGTCCCGTCCGAGGTAGGCAGACGTCGGAACCCATGCGGCACCCCCACAGTCTGTTTGACGACGCTGGCGAACAGACCCCTCTGCTCTTGCACGACGACAAGCCACAAAAAAACCGCCCGCGCGGGAGGCCGCGCGGGCGGCGGACGTAGGGAACCGTTCGCTTAGGTCGCGAATGCCAGGGCGTCGCCGGCCCAGCGCCGCTGGATCGCCTTCCATTGCACCGCCTGGAACACGCCGGCCGCACCGACGAGGCAGTACACCAGGCGGCTGAGGATGGACGCCTCTCCGAAGATGGCCGCCACCAGATCGAACTGGAAGAGTCCTACAAGACCCCAGTTCGCCGCACCCACAACCACCAACACCGCCGCAATCACGTCAATCGTTTTCATTTTCTTTTCTCCCGTTTTCGGTTCGTTCGCTCGGTCTTCGGCGGGATTACGGCCTATTGAATGAGGCCCGGCCCGTCGTCACCGAAGAAGTCGAACGTCGAATCGTTGTCCCAGATGAACTCCCAGGTCGCACTCAGCACAAGGTCCTGCACGATCGGTCCGCAACCGCCGAGCTGGAACATGGCACCTGCCACAGCGACCGCCAACATCTTCTTGAAACGCTTCATCAATCCTGCTCCTTCTCTGTACAAGTTACTCTGGTCTGTCTGTCTGCAGCTCAGCTCGGCAGCAGTACGGTATCGACCACGTGGATGACGCCGTTGGAGGCCGGCACATCAGCGCGGATCACACGGGCACCGTTGATCATGACCTCGCTGGACGCCCGGATGCGCACAGGCTGCCCCTGGAGCGTCTTCGCCGTCGAAAGCTTCATGACGTCCGCGGCGGTTACCTTGCCCGGCACCACATGGTAGGTCAGGATCGCCCGCAGCTTGGGGATGTCCTTGAGCAGCGCCTCGACGGTTCCGGCCGGCAGCTTGGCAAATGCCTCGTCGGTTGGGGCGAACAGCGTGAGCGGGCCGTCGCCGCGCAAAGCGTCGCTCAGGCCGGCCGCCTCCACCGCCGCCAGGAGCGTCTTGAATGAACCGGCGCTCCGCGCGGTTGACAGAATGTCCTGTCGCGGCATGAGCACGGTGTCGATCACGTGGATCACACCGTTGCTCGCAACGATGTCGGTCTTGATGACCTTGGCGTCGTTGATCCGGACCGCACTGGTCGCGTTAATGGTCACCTCCTGCCCCGACGCCGTCTTTGCTGAGGACAGTTTCACGACATCGGCGGCCAGGACCCGGCCCGGCACGACGTGGTATCTGAGGACCGCGGCGAGCTTCGCCGGATTCTCCAGCAGCCGCTGAAGCGTCTTTTTCGGCAACTTTCTGAAGGCCTCATCCGTCGGGGCGAATACGGTCAGCGGCCCGTCCGAGGTCAGGACGCCGACGAGGTCCG